>JBJTRZ010000331.1:0-4532 GCA_046076415.1 Armatimonadota bacterium | reverse complement strand
GAAGGCGGTGCCCAGGAAATCCAACGTTGAAAATGCGAAGGCGGAAAGCGCCGGCGAGGCGTCGGATCCGATCCGAGTCCGATCCAATTTCGAGGCGCTCGCCCACTACACGGCGTCGGCTCCGACCGGGGCGGATGGGCGCGTGGTGCTGCAGGTCGAGTTGCCGGACAACCTCACGCGTTACCGCATCTTCGCCGTGGCGGCCCACGGTTCGGCGCGGATCGGCAAGGGGGAATCGGCGTTGACCGCGCGGTTGCCGCTGATGGCCCGGGTCTCGGCTCCGCGGTTCCTCAACTTTGGCGACCGGTGTGAATTGCCGGTGACGCTGCAGAACCAAACCGATGCGGCGATGACGGTGGATGTGGCGGTGCGGGCGACGAATGCCCGGTTGGTGGATGGTGCGGGACGTCGCGTTCGGGTTGCGGCCAACGATCGGGTGGAGGTGCGTTTCCCGGTGACCACCGCATCGGCGGGCACCGCGCGGTTCCAGGTGGCGGCCGCCACGGGGGGCGGCGTTGCGGACGCCGCCGAGGTGTCGTTGCCCGTTTGGACTCCCGCCACGTCGGAGGCGTTCGCCACCTACGGGGTGATCGACGACGGTGCGGTGGCTCAGCCGATCGTGCCTCCCGGCGATGCGTTCGCCGAGTTCGGGGGCCTTGAAGTGTCCACCGCGTCGACGGCGCTTCAGGAGTTGACGGATGCGTGGACCTACCTGAACGAATACCCGTACGGTTGCGCCGAGCAGATCGCGTCGCGGGTGCTCGCGAATGTGGCGTTGCGGGATGTCTTGGCGGCGTTCAAAGCCCCGGGATTCACGTCGGTGGCGGCCGTCGACGCGCAGGTTCGGCGCGACCTCGCCCGGTTGTCGGAAATCCAGAACGACGACGGGTCGTTCGGGTTCTGGGCGCGGGGGGAACGTCCCTGGCCGTGGCTGGGCGTCCACGTGGCGCACGCCGTGGCGCAGTCCGAGCGGCATGGCATCGCCCCTCCGGCGTTGCTGGCGACCCGGAGCCGGGATTACGTGAAGGCGATCGATCGGCATTTCCCGAGCGATTATCCGGTGGAGGCGCGACGGTTCGTGCGTGCGGCGGCGTTGCAGGTCCGCCACGTGCTGGGCGATACGGACCGGGCGGGTGCGGCGGCGCTGCTGGGCGAGGCGGAACTCGACGTGCTGGGGCCGGAGGTGGCGGGCTTGTGCCTGCAGGTGCTGGCGGGCGACGCGGCGCAGGCGGGACTGCGTGGCAAGGTACGGGCCTGGTTCGACAACCATGTGGTGGAGACCGCCGGGGCCGCCCACTTCGCATTCTCGTACAGGGACGCGGCGTATTTGGTGCTCCACTCGGACCGCCGGGCGGACGCCATCGTGCTCGAAGCGTTGATGGCGGACGACCCGAAGCAGGATCTCATTCCCAAACTGGTGCGTGGGCTGTTGGACGGTCGCCGGCGCGGGATGTGGATGGGCACGCAGGAAAACGCCTACATCCTGCTGGCGCTGGATCGGTATTTCCGTACCTACGAGGGAACGACTCCGAACTTCGTCGCGCGGGTTTGGCTCGGCAACGATTTCGCGGGAATGGCCAAGTTCGAGGGGCGGTCCGCGGATCGGGCGGCTACGCGGGTTGCGATGCGGACCGTGATGGGCGGCGGAACCAAAGCCAAACCGTTGGTGATTTCGAAAGAGGGTCCGGGACGGCTGTACTACCGGATCGGCATGAAATACGCTCCGAAATCGCTGGCGCTGGCGCCGCTTGATCAGGGGTTCCAGGTGCGACGCACGTACGAGCCGGTGACGCGTCCCACGGACGTCGTGCGCGGGGCGGACGGCACATGGACGGTGAAGGCGGGGGCGTTGGTGCGCGTGCGGGTGACGATGGTGACATCGGCCCGGCGGTACCACGTGGCGTTGGTGGACCCGTTGCCCGCCGGTTTCGAAGCGCTCAATCCCGAGTTGAAGGGCACCGAGCGGGTTTCCCAAGGGGCGGGGGCGGGCAAGCCGGCTCCGTGGTTTTGGTGGCGCTGGTACGACCATGTCAACCTGCGCGACGAGCGGGCGGAGGCCTTCGCTTCGCTGCTTTGGGAGGGTGCGCACGAATACGTGTATGTCTGCCGTGCGACCACACCCGGCACGTTCGTGGTGCCTCCGGTGAAGGCGGAGGAGATGTACGCCCCGGAGACCTTCGGTCGGGGCGCGACGGAGACCGTGGTCGTGCGGTGAAGCCGTTTGGGATCAAGGAACGAGGCCCCGCCGATAATTGGCGGGGCCTCTGGACATCAGGCGGGGCGGGACTTGGTATCGAGATGGCGCATGCGGGAGGCGGTCCGCCTTAGACGGTGATTGGCGGCATGGGAAACCGCGACCACCAGTCCACCCACAACCATCAGGGTCACGGACGCCCCGGTCGTTGTGCGCGTTTCCATGGATCGACCAGCCAGCACCAGCGCCATGCCGACGGCAAACACGACGGCTGGACCGGGCCGGCGGTGTCGACGCAGCCCATCGGCGAACGCGAGCAGGCCGACCAGGCAGGAGAGTACGGGAAACGCGTTGTCCATCCAATGTGTTTCCACGGGGAGGATGGCGGCGAGCAGGGGGAGCGCTGCGCAATGGAGGGCGCATCCCACCGCACCGACGATGCCGATGGGGTCGAGGCAGGAGCAGGGGTTGCCGATTCTCATCCGAGGAACACGCGCTCCACCAGCCACTTTGCTCCAGCGAGCATGACCAAGGCGGAAGCGGCCTGAAGTTGGGAGAGCCATTGTTTCGGACCGAGTGCGCCGCGCGCGAGGATACTGAGCTTCCAAAACATCAGGGTGGGAAACGCGACCGCGCAGACCAGGATCTGGGCTATTTCCACACCGACATTGAATGAAAGCAGGCTCCAAAACCGGGCCGCGCCTTCGGGCAGTCCGATTTCGCGAAGCACTCCGGAAAACCCGAATCCGTGCACCAGGCCGAATGCGCTGGCAACCACGAATCGATGCCGGGAGGGCGTCGCCTCCGTTTCCGCACGCGCCGCCCGTCGTGCGAACCAAATGTTCTCCGCGCCCACGTACACGATGGACAGGGCGACGAGGATGTCGGTGAGTCGGCTGTCCAAGACGAGGACCGAAAGCGCCGAAAGCACCAAGGTGACCGAGTGGGCGATCGTGAAGCCGGTGAGGGTTTTGGCGAGCTGCAGGAACGTGGTGGACACGAGCAACAAGGCGACGATGAACAGCAGGTGATCCGGCCCCGTGAAAATGTGCTCGACACCGAGGATGGTGAAATCCTTGATATTGCGCAGCAGGTTGGTTTTGAGGTCCTTTGGATCGAAATTCGCTGTTTGCCCATGGGCCAACGTTTGGTTGGCCCCGCCCGTGCTGATGATCACGCGCGAGTTTGGAAGGTAATCGAGCAACCGGTTTTCGATCGCCAGCGGTTGATCCCCGACGCGATCCGGGTGGTCGTAGCGCAACAACAACCGGAATTTGGCGTTCGTGGGGTCCAGATTGCCTTGGGCCGTCAGTGCCACGAACGATGCCGGAAGCACGACGCCACCGCGCTCCACCAGGAACCGGTCATTGAAATAGGCGAGCACTCGTCGCTCCATGGCGGGAACGAAACGATCGCCTTGTATTTCCGACGGTTTCGCTTCCACCGACTGCGTGATGTCCTGCACGTTTCCGGTGAACTCGATCGAAAGGAAGCGTTCCTGGGGTCGTATGACCGCGACGATGGGTTCGACCTGCAATTGATGAGCATGGGCGATTCCGGGCACGGAAAGGAGCAGTAGCAACCGGAACACCAATCGGAAAAATGTTGCAACCATGTTGCAATAAAACCATCATTGCGAACGACATGCAACAGGAATTGTCTTGATGCGTTACTCTCGCTGGCGCCGTGAACCTGGCATCCGAGAGCGACGGGGAGGCGCGCCCAGCGCCGCGGCTTCCTCCAACCATCCCACCACCGCGTCCGAGTCCGCGCGCCGTTCCTCGTCCGTGACACTGCGCAAAATCGCGAGCCAGTCGAACGCGCGCGAAACCCTGCCCCGCAGGTCGGCATCGTGGAGCAATCGACCGCGCAGGCCGGGATCGGTGGCACCCTCCCAAGGCAGCAAGTAGGCGTCGCGGAGCCGCACGACCCGCGGGTCGCCCTGGTGGGTTCTCCAGCGATGGCATGCGGCGCGCAGCGCGACCGTGAGCACGCTCCACGGATGTCCGATTCCGCACTCTCCCCAGTCCGCCACCCGGACCGTGGCCCCCTCGACGAACAGGTTCGCGTCGTGCAAATCGTGGTGGACGAGGGTGTCGGCGGGGCCTGGAAGCACTTCCTCGAGCGCATCGGCGATCGCTCGCAACGACTCGCGAAGCGGAGGCGATATTTCCGGTTGCCAGAGCGTCGGGTCTATGTCCACGGATGCTAGTCCGATGAGCGCCCGTAGCGCGTGTGCGAGGGCCGTGGGCCGCCGATCGGGAACCCCAACGTCGACAAGCGCGGGCGCATCGGGAGTCAATGCGATTTGCTGGTGCGCGTGGGTCGCGAGACCATC
>JBJTRZ010000330.1:0-1259 GCA_046076415.1 Armatimonadota bacterium | reverse complement strand
GGACCGGCCGAGTTTCATGGCGGTTCCGTCAGGGTGACGTTTCGTGGGGGCGACGAAGGGCCGTTGATCGAGATCGCGGGTGGCGGCGCCACCGCCACGCCCAAGGACCCTGCGCGCAAGCCGGCCAAGGCACCGGAGCCCGCCCCGTGACGTCCGCCGACGACGCCCGGATTCCGGCCGACGGGCGCAGGATCGAGGCGCGCGATCTGATCAAGACGTACCGGGGACGTCGGGTGGTCGACGGCGCTTCGCTCCGGTTCGATCAGGGCGAGGTGGTTGGGTTGCTCGGGCCCAATGGCGCGGGAAAATCGACCACGTTCTATATGATCGTCGGGCTGATCCGACCCGACGGCGGCCAGGTGCTCCTCGACGGCACCGACATCGCCAAGGTGCCGATGTATCGGCGCGCCCGGCTTGGCATCGGCTACCTCGCCCAAGAGGCCAGCGTCTTCCGCAAACTCACGGTCGAGGAAAATGTCCTGCTGGTGCTCGAGGCGGTGGGATGCCCGGCGCGGCTGCGGCGTGGACGAGCCGCCGAACTGCTCGGGGAACTGGGCATCGCCGGCAAAGCCCATCTGGTCGCCGCCAATCTTTCCGGAGGCGAGCGGCGCCGCGTCGAGATCGCGCGCGCCCTCGCCGCGGACCCGTCGTTCCTGCTCCTCGACGAACCGTTCGCAGGCATCGACCCCGTGGCCATCGAGGACATCCAGCAAGTGGTGCGGCAGCTCCGCGACCGCGGCCTCGGCATCCTGATCACCGACCACAACGCGGCCGCCACGCTCGACCTCACCGACCGAACCTACGTGCTCGTCGATGGCAAGGTGATTCGGGAGGGGACGCCCGCGGAGGTCGCCGCCGACCCCGTGGTGCGCCGCTACTACCTCGGCGAAAACTTCCGGCTCGGAGCATGAGCCGCGTCGATCGGGTCGTCCTCGCCGAACTCGTCGGACCCTTCGCCGGCGGGGTCGGCATGTTCACCACCCTTTTCTTCGCCGCCGATGGCCTCCAGCGCATCACCGACTACCTGCAGCGGGGTGAATCGCCCGCGCTGATCCTGAAGGTGGTGCTCTACAGCCTGCCCACCATCCTTCCCTACACCGTTCCGATGGCCATGCTCCTCGGAGCGCTGCTGGCCTTCGGTCGCCTCTCCAGCGATTCGGAAACGGTCGCGTTGCAGGCGGCGGGCGTGCCGTTTCCCCGCATCGTGCTCCCGGCGGGGCTGCTCGCCCTCGGCGTCGCGCTTCCCATCATGTGGCTCA
>JBJTRZ010000329.1:0-8365 GCA_046076415.1 Armatimonadota bacterium | reverse complement strand
GCACATCGCCACCACCGACAACATGCTTGTCGAACATGCGATACCGGTGCGGGGACTGCTTTGGTCGGAGAACGATTTGCTGGTCCGGATCCGTCCGACGGCGCAGGCCGCCCGGGCCTACCCGATCTCCCCGCTGTCGTTCGCGGGCCCCGGGCGCTACGAGTCGCTGCATGTGCGCAAGGCGGCGCATATGTTCGGATGGGACATCTTCCCTCGAATCGTTTCCGCGGGACTCTGGCGGCCGGTCAGCCTACGCTTCCTGCCGCGCACCCGTATCGAGACGGCGTATCTCGAAACCCAGTCGATCGCGGCGGATCGTAGTTCGGCGCGCTTGGTGTTGCACTGGCATGCGCACGGTCCGGCGTTCGATGGCGCCCGGTCGATGGAGATCGAGGTGGTGGGCACGTGCGGTGAGGCGACGTTCCGGGAAGTGCACCCCGCGTTGTTTTCCTCGGGCCGTTTCGCGTTCACGGTGGCGGATCCCCGGCTTTGGTGGCCCCGTGGACGGGGTGCGCAGGACCTGTACGTGGTGTCGGTCGTGCTGCGCATCGACGGCGTGGAAGTCGACCGTCTGGAGTTTCATCACGGCATCCGCACCGCGCGCCTCGATCGAACGTCGGTGGTGGATGCCGACGGAAACGGCAAGTTCGAGTTCGTGATCAACGGCGAGCGCACGTTCATCCTCGGGACCAATTGGGTCCCCACCGACGCATTGACCGGGCGGCAGTCCGAGCGCATCCCCGCGGCGATCCAGCTGGCGGTCGAGTGCGGGTGCAATCTGTTGCGTGTCTGGGGCGGCGGTGTGTACGAGCCCGACCGGTTCTACGATCTCTGCGATCGCCACGGACTGCTGGTGTGGCAGGATTTCGCGATGGGATGCGCCGTTTACCCCCAGGACGATGGATTCCGAGCCCGCATCAAGGACGAGGCGGGCAAGGTCGTCCGTCGTTTGCGGCAGCATCCGTGCATCGTGCTCTGGGCCGGCGACAACGAGTGCGATCAGGCGTGGTCGTGGGGCGGAGTCCCGCAGGACCCCAACGACAACGTGCTCACGCGCGTCGACCTGCCGGCCGTCCTGCGCAGCGAGGATCCGCTGCGTCCCTGGCTCCCGAGTTCGCCCTGCATCGACCGGGAAGCGTTCGCCGCCGGCGAGAAATACCTTTCGGAAAGCCATTTGTGGGGGCCTCGGAACTACTACAAGGGGGAGTACTACACGTCCGCCCTCGCTCGATTCGTCAGTGAAATCGGCTACCACGGTTGCCCCGATCCGTCGTCGCTGCGTAAATTCCTCACCCCCGACCGTCTCTGGCCGTACCACGACAATCCCGAATGGATCCTGCATTCCACGAGTCCGATTCCCGGCATCGATCTGTACGATTACCGGGTGGAACTGATGGCCAAGCAGATCCGCTGCCTCTTCGGCGAGGTGCCCGACACGCTCGACGCCTACGCGCTGGCTTCGCAGACCGTGCAGGCGGAGGCCATGAAATTCTTCATCGAACGTTTCCGGATGGATCGCGCGACCCGCTCCGGCATCGTTTGGTGGAACCTGCTCGACGGCTGGCCGCAACTCTCCGATGCGGTCGTCGATTACTATTTCGTGAAGAAACTCGCCTTCCGCGTGATTCGCCGCGTGCAGCAGCCTCTGGTGCTTTCGGTGGAGGAGCCGGTCGACGGCAAGGCCCGGTTGATCGCATGCTCCGAGCGTCGGGATCCGGCGACCATCGCTTGGACCGTGACCGATGTCGCGACGGGGGAGTCCGTGGGCGCGGATTCCGGGACCGCGCCGGGCGAGGCGGCGACGGCGCTGGGCGTGTTGCCGATGCCGGCGGGGGCGCAGCGGTTGCTGCGGATCGACTGGCGCGGGGACGTGGAGGGAACGAACCACTATTTGGCGGGCGAGCCGCCGTTCGACTTCCAAACCGTGGCGGCCGGACTTCGCCTGCTCGAGCTCGCCTGAGTTCGACGGGCGAACACAGGGAGGCCCGACGGTCGGGGGCAGGGAAACGGGTGGAGGGACGGTCCGCGCGCGGGGGAAGATTCCGTCATCTCATCGCCCCGACGAGGGGCTGGAACGTCTCCTCCATGATTCTTCGTCATTCCATCCTTCCGCTGGCCGTGGTCGCCGGCTCGTTGCTCTGCGCCGAGGCCGCGCATGCCCAAGGCTGCATCGTGGGTCGTCAGTGCACCCCGGGTGCCGTCGGGCGCAACAGTTTCGTGATGCCGGGGCAGGTCGATTTCACGCTCAACTACCGAACGTTCGTGGCCGACAAGCACTACAACGGAACGGTTCGCCAGACCATCCGCGAAGAGCTCAAGAACTTCGTCGTCAACCGCCAGAACCTGTGGGACATCACCGCCACCATCGGCAAGACGGATCGCTCAAATCTGATCGTTTCCATTCCTTGGATCGATTCGGGATGGTCGATTCCGCGGCCGGTCGGCTCCGCGACCCAGACTCCGGGCGTGCGCTCCCAGCAGAACGGCAACGGTCTCGGCGACATTTCGGCTTCGTGGCGGACGTGGCTCCGCAATCCGGAATCGGCCGACAAGGGCAACCTCGCGGTGTCGCTCGGGGTGAAGCTTCCGACGGGAAATGCGCGCGAGACCAATATCCTGCCGGATCGCGAAGGCTTGAACTTCCAGCCCCGCATCGTGGACCAATCCATCCAGCCGGGGGACGGCAGCTATGGCTTCCCGGTGGGTGTGGAGGGGTATCGACGGATCCGCACGGGCTTGACCGTCTTCGGCACCATGAACTACCTGGTGAGCCCGCGCGACACCAACGGCGTGCCTTCCGGTCGCACGGTCAATGCGGATGCTCCGTCGATCGGTGTGTTCTCCGTGCCCGACCAGTACCTCTACCGCCTCGGCGTGGGGAGGCAGGATCCGAAGGTGGAAGGTCTTTCCTACGCCATCGCTTGGCGCAAGGAAGGGGTTCCCCAGAAGGACCTGATCGGCGGACACCATGGGTGGCGCCGGCCCGGGTATTCGACATCGATCGAACCGTCGGTGAGCTACCTCCGGGGCGACACCACGTGGAATCTCGCGGTTCCGCTCACGACGTTCCGCAACCGGGTGCCGCACAACCCGGACGGCAAGGAAATCGCCGGCGATTCCACGTTCGCGGACTTCCAGATCATCCTCAGCGTGACGCGACGCGCCAACTTCCGCTGAGAGTCGCCTCCGGCGCAGCACCGCGCGGCGATCGTTCCCCGAAACGGGAGCGATCGCCGCGTTCGTTTTTGGGCGCAGGGATCGGAGCGGTTCGGGGTGAAGGGACCTGCGGAGGATTTCCCGATGTCCGATCCCGCGTTGCCCTTTCCGCCCGCGTCGCGCCCCGAGGAGCGCAAGGCCGCCGCCGATCGCGCCGCCGCCTATCCCTATCGATTTCCGCGCGACACCCGTCCACTGGGCGGGGAATGGACGGTGGAGGAGAACAAGCGCCGGGTTTTGCGGTGCTTCGCGTGGCAACGTCGCCTCGCGCATGCGCTGGGAGCCTGGACCCTCGCCATTCCCGATTTCGAGGTGAAGATCGAAACGGGACGGCATATTTTCCTGCACATGGACGCCGCGCGGAAACTGCGCGAGCGGCTCACCGAGATGGAAATGTTGCCGGCGGCGGTGGACGCCCATCGCGACGTGGACATCGATGCCTTCGTGATGGAGATGCTGTCGGCGGCGGACACGCCGGAGCTGCTCGTGGGAATCCATCGGGTCGTGGGGAAATCGCTCGCCACCGCCTACCGCCACCACATCGATCGGACGTGTCCGGTCGTGGATGCACCGACCATTCGGGCGATGCGCCAGATTCTGCTCGATTTCGAGGGGATGCTCGCGTGGGCCGACGCGGCGATCGAGGCGTATGTGGCGGGAGGGATCCCCGCGACGCGATTGGATGCGTGGGAATGGCATCTGCGACGGCTGCTGGCCCACCATGGGGGGATCTCCGGCGATGGCCCGGAGGCTCCGAGACCCGCGCTGAGGACGGATTTGGTGCCCTTCGAACGGGGAACGGTTCCGTGCCGCGACAGCCGTTTCGCCACGTTCCATCACACCGGCGACTACAACGAAGCCGACGGAACCGCCCGATTCGAGGCGGGCGAGTACGCCGATGCCCGTTTGCGTTTCGCGCGCACCCAGCGCGACGAAGTGGACGCCATCGAGGCGTTCGGGACCTTCCTCTGGGACATCCGCGACAAGGATTTCCAGGCGGAGTACGATTTGGCGCGCGTGACGTGGGACGAGGCGCGCCATACGGAGATCGGGCACAAGACGTTGTCGACCATGGGATACGACCCGTACGAATTGCCCAACCGACTCACCAGCAGCACCTGCCGAGGACCGATGGAGCCCGCGTACGCCATGGCCGAAATCAATCTCTTCGGTGAAGTGGGGGTGCTCAAGACCATCAACTCGCTCATCGATGCGGCGCGCGAGCGCGACGACGCGTTGCTTGCCCATATCGCCGACTACATTCGCGCCGACGAGCGGACCCATGTGCGCAAGGGGCGGCATGTGCTTTCCGTGATGACCGCGCTCAAGCATCGGGAACTCGAGCTGCGCACGCGCGAGTTGTTCACCGAGTGCTTGGTGAGCCTCGGCGCATTGCCACCCGGGCGCCAGTTCGGCGGACCGTTGGACCGTGAGGAAATCGAGCGACTTGTCGGCGAGTGACCCGGGCGGCTCGGGACGTCACCGATGGATCGTGCCGCGATTCTTTCGAGAATTGGGACCGGGTCTGATCACGGGAGCGGCCGACGACGATCCTTCCGGCATTTCCACGTATTCGGTGGCCGGTGCGGCGCACGGATATTCGATCCTTTGGATGGTGCCGTTCGTGATTCCGCTCGTGGTGGCGGTGCAGGTGATGTGCGCCCGCCTCGGTTTGGTGACGGGGCGGGGACTGGCGAGCAACATTCGGCGCCGCTATCCGCGCTGGGTGTTGTGGCTTGCCTGCGCATTGCTCGTGGTGGCCAACGTCGTCAATATCGGCGCGGATCTTTCCGGCATGGCCGCTGCGATGGAGATGACCACCGGACTTTCGGCGCGCATTTGGCTGCCGGTGATCGCGGCCGGGTTGCTGTTGTTGCTTTTTTTCAGCAGCTACAAACGCATCGCCCAGGTTTTCAAGTGGCTGACCGTCGTGCTCCTCGCCTACGTGGTCACCGCGTTCCTGGCCCGGCCCGACTGGCTCGGCGTGGTGAAGGGCACCCTGATCCCCACCCTGCGTTTCGATCGCGTCTTCCTCGCGACGTTCGTGGCGGTGATCGGCACCACGATTTCGCCCTATCTGTTTTTCTGGCAGGCGGCCGAGGAGGTCGAGGAGGAGCGTGCCGCGGGACGCCGGTCCGTCCGAGCGCGCATGGGTGCGACGGCAGGGGAGCTTTCGGCGGCCCAGCGCGACGTGGCCAGTGGCATGGGGTACGCCGCCATCATCATGTACTTCATCGTGCTGACCACGGCATCGACGCTGCACGCGCATGGCCGCACCGATATCGCCACGGCGCGCGATGCCGCGGAGGCCCTCCGCCCGCTCGCCGGGGATGCCGCCGCGTGGTGTTTCACGCTCGGGCTGGTCGGGACCGGCATGCTCGGGGTGCCGGTGCTGGCGGGTTCGGCGGCGTACGCGGTGTCGGAGGCCGAGCGATGGCGGGGATCGCTCGACGACACGCCGCGCATGGCTCCCCGGTTCTACGCCGTGCTGGCGGCGGCGGTGGTGCTGGGGGCGGGGTTGGTGGTTTCGGGGGTGGATCCGGTGAAGGCGCTCTTCGGCGCGGCGGTGGTGAACGGATTGCTTGCGCCGCCGTTGATTGCGCTCGTGGTGCGCCTCACCTCCGACCCGGCGGTGATGGGCGAGCACGTCAGTCCCCCATGGATGCGGCGCCTCGGGTGGATCGCGTTCGCGGCCATGGCGCTGGCGGGAGCCGCCTTGATCGCGGTTCCCGCCTGAGCCCGATCAATCCACGTCGGGTCGGCCTCCCACGCACGGCGGCGTCAGGATGCGCCGTTGCCGTTCGGTGAGCGGGAACGCGTAATCCTCGGGCACGGGATAGTCCTTGGACCACGCGCTGTGCCCCGGGCTGTATTTGAAGAGCAGCGCACGTCGTTCATGCGACGCCGTCCAGGGTGCGGTGCCGTGGATCAGGGCCTCTGTGAAGAAGAGCACGTCGCCGGCCTCCACCTCGGGCTGGATCACATAGTGCGGCCGCCGCTGCAAAAGCCGGGCATCCTCGGGCAGCAGGTGCGGGAAATTGCTTTTGTGGCTTCCGGGGACCGCGAGGAAACCGCCGTCGCCCGCCTTCGCCGGTGCGAGGAAAAAGGTGAAGACGACCAGTCCGTTGCGAATCTTGCCGTCGTAGCGGAACTTGTACCAGTGGTCGCCTTCGTGGCCTTCCCCGCCATGGAGATCGCCGCCGGGGGCTCCCGGCCGCATGAAGATGCAGTAATCGTGGTCGAGGCGAAACTTTTCATCCACGAGTTCCTGGATGTAGGGAACGATGCGCGGGTGGTCGATGAGGCGTGCGAACGCGGGGTGCCAGGTGGAACAGGTTTCGCGGCGGTCGAGCGGATCCCCGTCGTTCCAGGGCATTTTCTGGTCCGCGATCGCGTTGAGCTCGTCGAGTTCCGCCGGCGTCAACACGTTCTTGATCAGCAACCAGCCGTTCAAATCGGCTTGGAAACGTTCTTCGTCGGTCATTGGGTCCTCCGTGGGGTCGCGGGCAACGTTCGACGGAGGCCGCGATTGGTTCCTTCCCGAAGCTAGGTGGGTGGCCTTTCATACCAACCCGGGGTATATATGGACGATATACGGGGGAAGCGTGGCCGGTGCCGCGCTGGGGGTTCGCGGTGGAATCCTTGGCGAAGGTGCCCAGCGGTGGACGGCCGTGCGCGAGGCGAGTTCGATGATCGAGGAACGTTTGGGAGCAATCCTGCGCCGCCGGCGGCTGGAGCGCGGCTTGACGCAGACGCGTTTGTCCGTCATCGCGGGTATCGTGCAGAGCCACATTTCCGCTTTGGAGTCGGCATCAAAGCCCCCCACGATCCAGACACTGGAGCGGATTTGCGCCGCGCTCGACGTCAGCGTTTCGGAGGTGATCTCCGAGGCGGAAGCGATGACGAAGGTTCCGTCGAGCCCGGCCGTCCGGTAAAGCGAACCGAAAACGCAACGACGCGGGACGCAGGGAAACGGCCGGCGCGCGGGGAATCGTTCGCGGCGCCCCCGATCGGGGCGCGAGGGATGGGGGTTCCCGATGCAAACGCGACGATTCGGCCGGACCGGTTTGGCCATGCCCGTGCTCAGCTGCGGCGGGATGCGCTACCAATACAAGTGGCAGGATGTGGATCCGTCGGAGATCCCGGCGGAAAACCAGGAAAATCTGGCCGCCACGATCCATCGGGCGCTCGAACTGGGCATCAACCACATCGAAACCGCGCGCGGATACGGCTCGAGCGAGATGCAGCTGGGCTGGGTGCTCCCCGACCTCCCGCGCGAAAAGATCATCGTTCAAACCAAGATCGGCCCGACCGAGACCGCCGAGGATTTCCTGGCCACGTTTGAGAGGTCGATGGCCTACCTGAAACTGGACCGGGTCGACCTCTTGGCGTTTCATGGTGTCAACAACGACGAATTGTTGCAAATGACGTTGAAGCCGGGAGGGTGCCTCTCGGCGGCGCAGGCGCTGCGCCGCGATGGTCGGGTGGGGCATATCGGCTTTTCCACCCATGCGGGGTGCCGGACGATCGTGGATGCGTGCGCTTCGGGCGTCTTCGATTACGTCAACCTCCACTGGTACTGGCTCAATCAGGACAGCTGGCCGGCGATCGAGGCGGCGACGCGCGAGGACATGGGCGTTTTCATCATTTCGCCCTCCGACAAAGGGGGGCGGCTGTACGAACCCTCCGACGCGTTGGTGCGTTTGTGCGACCCGCTCACCCCGATGGGTTTCAACGATTTGTTTTGCCTTGCGCGTCCCGAGGTGCACACGCTCAGCATCGGTGCGGCGCGGCCCTCGGATTTCGACGCCCATGTGGAAGCGCTCGCCCACTACGATCGGGCGGCCGAACTTTCCGCGGGAATCGCGGCGGCGCTCGACGCGGGCGCGGCCACGCATCACGGCGCCGATTGGATGGCGCGATGGCGCACCGGCCTGCCCGAGTGGGAGGATGTTCCGGGCGGGATCAATGTGGTGGAGATCCTGCGCATGTGGACGTACGGGATTGGACTGGGGATGGACGCGTGGGCCAAGTCCCGCTACAACCTGCTCGGCAACGGCGGCCATTGGTTCCCGGGCATGCCCGCTGCGGAATTCGAGGACGCTGGGTTGCTCGCAGCCCTCGCGGGGCATCCGTACGCCGCCGAGAT
>JBJTRZ010000328.1:0-3335 GCA_046076415.1 Armatimonadota bacterium | reverse complement strand
CGTGCGCACATTGGATCTCCCGCCCATCGCGTTCGATGCGACGAGCGCATGGAAGGACTTTTTCGCGACGTACAACCGCACGCCCGTGGGGGATCGCGTCGCCGAGATCGTGGCGTCCGGCGATGCGGTGCAGGGAACGGTCGATCTGGTCGGGCTTGGGGACGCCGGGCCGTGGTGTTTGCTGGCGCGGGCGGTTGCTCCGCGGGTGTTCAAAGGAGCAACCGCGTGCGACATGGCGGACCTGGCGATCGACGACGACAAGGTGGTGGTGGAACGGCTTTACGCTCCGGGATTGCGTCGCGCCGGTGATGTCGCCACGGCGGCGTGGCTGTGCGCCGATACCAAACTTGCACTCTTCCGCGTTGGGGATCGGGGCCTTTGGGAACGATTGCGGCTGCCGGGAGACGTGCGTATCGAGTCGGGTGCGTGGTCGCCCGAGGGCATTGCGGACCATATCGCCGGCTAGACCGCCGGGGCGGGGCCACTGGGGAAATCGAGCGGGCTCGTGAACGTTTCGCCGAACGTTCACGAGCCCGTAGGTTCGGGGCGGGAGGCTAGGAAAGCGGAGCGACCGGGCCCGCGAGTTGGAGGCGGACGACCCGGATCGCGCCGTCCCGCGCCGGAGGAACATCAACGGAGATCCCGTCGCGTCCCGAAGTCACGGTCAACGGGCCGGGTTGACCAATGCGGTTTGCCCGGACCACCACGGTACCCGGCGACGGAAGATCGAGCCGCGTGGCGTTCGAGTCGAAGACGTGGAGGTAGAGCCGATCGCCTCCAGCCCCTACCTTGCGGGTGACACGACCCCATGCGGGAACCTTCGGGAAAGGGTTCGCGATGGTTCCGTGGATTGACTCGCCATTGCGTCGCATCCATTTCCCGATTTCCGCCAGCCGTTCCCGGCTCGCCGCGGGAATCTCCCCGTTGCCGTCCGGACCGACATTGAGGAGGTAGTTTCCGCCTTTGCTCGCGATGTCGATCAGATTGCGCAAAAGGTCGTCGGCGGACTTCCACCGCTGGTCGCTTGCCTTGTAACCCCAGGACGTGTTCATGGTCATGCAGGATTCCCAATCGACTCCGGGGAGTCCGTTTGGCGGGATTTCCTGCTCCGGCGTTCCGAAATCGCCGGCGAAGCGGTTGTCGGTGGTCAGTCCCTGCATGCCGTTGCGGCCCTTGTCGACCCGATTGTTGATCAGGATATTCTCTTGCAGGGAGCGGACGTAATGGTAGAGGTCGAGGCCCCGTTCGTGGGTCCAAGTGCCTTCCCATTCGCCATCGAACCAAAGGATACCGAGCGGACCGTATTTGGAGACGATTTCCCGAAGTTGGTTTTTCAGGTAGGCGACGTATCGGTCGAAATCGACGCCACCGGTGGGGCGTTTGTCCCAGCCGGGCCGCGGCAAATAGTCGGGGTGATGCCAGTCCATGATGGAGTGGTAAAGGCAGAACCGGACTCCGTGGCGGCGGCAGGCGTCTCCCAGTTCGCGCAAGATATCGCGCCGAAACGGCGTGGACATGACGTCCCAGTCGGTATGTTCCGAGTCCCAGAGGCAAAAACCGTCATGGTGTTTGCTGGTGAGCACCAGATAGCGCATGCCTGCTTCCTTCGCCGTGCGGGCCCAGGCATCGGCATCGAAGCGGACGGGATTGAACCGGTCCCGGAGGGGTTCGTAGTCCTTGACCGGGATGCGGCCGTTGGACATGAGCCATTCGCCGACTCCCGGCAATTCCCGGCCGTTCCAAACGCCTCCGGCGGTCGAATACAGGCCGAAGTGGATGAACATACCGAAACGCGCTTCCCGAAACCAGCGCATGCGCCGTTCGGTTTCGCGTGCCGATCCGGCGTCGGGACGTGGCGAAACCATTTACTTGCCTCGCGTGCCGCTTCGGCGCATGGTCGAGCCGCCACCTGCCGGAGCGGATGGTCGACCGGGCGCCGGACCTGCCGGGGAGCCGTCCGCCCCGGTCGACTTCTCGGCGGTACCCGGCGTTTTGCCGGCATTTCGGTATTGATCCAGGATACGGGCAGCGTCGGGCTTCAGGGCGGGTTTCTTCTTGGCGGGCATTCGATGCTCCTCGTGGAATGATGCTCCATTGTACGACGTTCGTGCGCCCCTCGGCGCCTATGCCGCCCAGCCCGGTGCGCGGCGCCATCGGTTGCCGGGATCGCGGCAGAGGAGCCCTTTGAGCTCGAGCAGGGTTGCGGCGACCGTGCATTCCTCCGCCGCCAATCCGGATTTGCCGATCAGTGCATCGAAGGCCAGCGGAACGGTTCCCGCGGCATGGAACAACAGTATTTCGTCCACCGAAAGGTTCGACGGGAGTTCCTTCTCCTCGGGTGCGCCCGCGGAACTGCCGGTTTCAGGAAGCAGACCGGCCCGTGCCCGCGCTATTTCGACGACGTCCTCCGGGCGGTCCACCAGCGTGGCACCATCGACGATCAGTTGATGGCAACCGCGGGACCGTCCGGTGTCGACCGGTCCGGGCACGACGAGGACCTCGCGTCCATACTCGGCCGCATTGCGGGCGGTGATCAAGGCTCCCGAATGCTCCGGCGCCTCGATGACCAGGGTGACAATCGACCAGGCGGCGATAATGCGGTTGCGAGAAGGGAAGTGCCAGGGCTCGGGTTTCGTGCCAGGGGGAAACTCGGCGACAATGGCTCCGTCCCCGGCCAAGATGCGCCGAAACAGGTCCCGATGGCAGACGGGGTAGGTGATATCCGGGCCACATCCAAGCACGGCGATCGTCCGGCCGCCGCAATCCATTGCCGTTGCGTGGGAAATCGCGTCTATCCCGGCCGCGCCACCGGAGACGATGGTGAAACCGGCCGAAACCAATGCTCGCGTGAAGCGGGATGCTTGTTCGAGTCCGTAGTTGTCCGGGCGGCGCGAGCCGACCACGGCGGCGTAGGGTCCGGGGGGGATGCGCGAGCCCCGCACGAACAGCACCGCCGGTGCGTCCTCGAATGGAAGCAGCTCCTTGGGGTAGTCGGGATGGCCAACCGTGACCGCGCGGATACCCAATTCGCACGCCCTCCGCGCGATCGCCTCTTCGGACTCGTCGGCAAGTGCGGTGCGGACCCGCTCGCGTTGCGCCGGGGATAGCGCATCGCTATCGGTCGAGATTTGTGTGGCTGGTTCCGACAGGGTCTCGAGGAGTCTACGCAGGACGCCGGCGGGCAGCCGCGCCCGCGCCAGGCGTTGCAAGGTGAGCAAAGGTTCCATAGTGATGCCGCATCCCAAAAAAGAATAGCGGGCAGGCTTCCAAGGAAGCCCGCCCGCTTGTTACCGATGTTGTGGTCGCTTAGAGGCCGCCACGGCCTCCGCCGGCTG
>JBJTRZ010000327.1:0-3980 GCA_046076415.1 Armatimonadota bacterium | reverse complement strand
AAATCGGCGCCGATGTGGTGCTGATGGCCAAGAACGGAACGGACGCGGTGTACGACAAGGACCCGCGCAAACACGCGGACGCCGTTCCCTACAAGCAAGTCGGGTTCGAAGAAGCCATCTCGAAGAAACTGCGGGTCATGGATTTGACCGCATTCGCGGTGTGCATGGAGAACGACCTGCCGATCATCGTCTTCGATATCTCCGTCGCCGGAAATATCCGGCGCGCCGTGATGGGGGAACCCATCGGGACCTTGGTGGGAAGGACCAGATCATGAGCGTATCGACGATCCTCAAGGAAACCGAAGCGCGGATGCGCAAGTCGATCGAGGCGGCCCAAGCCGACTTCGCCACCCTGCGCACCGGGCGCGCCAATCCGGCGATCCTGGATTCGGTCAAAGTGGACTACTACGGGCAGACCATGCCGGTGAACCAATTGGGCACCGTGGTGGCCCCCGAGCCGCGGGTGCTCCTGATCACCCCTTGGGACAAAGCGGCCGTTCCCCTGATCGAGAAAGCCATCACCAACTCGAACCTGGGTCTCACGCCCAATACCGATGGCACGTCGATTCGGCTCAACATCCCGGCGCTGACCACCGAGCGACGCAAGGATTTCGTGAAGCAACTGGGCCAGAAGGCGGAAGCCGCCAAGGTGGCCCTGCGCAACATTCGCCGCGATGCGATCGAGACCGCCAAGCGCGACGAGGAAGTCACCGACGACGAAGTCAAGCGGGCGGAGAAGGACATCCAGAAGGTGCTCGACACGTTCACCGCGGAGCTGGAATCCCTGCAGAAGACCAAGGAAGTCGAACTGCTCGAGGACTGATATCCGAGGGCATCCGAAATCCAACGGGGACCGTGCGGGCACGGTCCCCGTTTGCGTTCAGCCCTCGGGAAATGCCCGCAGTGGGCCGTCCGAACGATCGCCGCTGACGGCCTTGAGCAACAGTTCCGCGCTTACCAGGCACATCGGCATGCCGATTCCGGGATTCGTTCCCGCACCGACGTAATACAGGCCCTCAACCTTCGGGCTGACATTCCGGGGGCGAAACACCGATGTCTGGGAGAGCGTGTGGGCGAGCCCGCCAAGGGCATTGCCGCGAAACGCGTTGTAGTCGGACGCGAAATCCGGTCCGTGGTAACGCCTTTCCGTCAGGATGCGTTCGCGGATACCCGTCACGCCGAACCGGGTTTCCAAGGTGCCAAGCAGCATTTCCCGCAAACGAGCCCATTCGGGTTCGCCCACGACGAGTTTGGGCGACAGCGGCTGCAACACGAACAGGTTCTCGCATCCCTCCGGAGCAACGGTCGGGTCCGTGCGGCTCGGACAACAGACGTACAAGCTGGGTTCGTTCGGAAGCGCCGGCCGCTCGAACATATCCGCAAAGCTTCGTTCCCAATCCGACGGAAAAACCAAATTGTGGTGCACGAGACCGTCGCAGCGCCCTTCGACTCCCAGGTAAAGGATCGCGGCGGTCGGGGATGTGACCTTGGGTTCCCACCACGGCTCCGGGTAGGACTGGGCGGATGGCTCGAGGAGACGGGTTTCCGTGAACCAAATGTCGGCGTTGGAGACGACCATGTCGCACTCCAAGCGCTCGCCGGACTCGAGTTCGACGGATCGGACCGTGGGCTGTCGGCGATGTCCGGCGATGGGAGTTTCGATAGTGCGCACCGGCGCGGACGTTCGAATCTCCACTCCGAATTCCACGGCTAGGCGTTCGAGGGCCCCCACCACCGCGCCAATCCCACCCTCGGGATAAAAGACTCCCATGGCGAAATCGACATGGTTCATCGCGCCGTAGATGCCCGGCGTCCGATGGGGAGGGCTGCCGAGGAACAATGTCTGGTATTCGAGGATCCGGCGTACTTCCCCGCTGTGGAAGTACGCACCCAGATGCCGGTGCATGCTCCGCAGCAGCGGGAGGCGGCTTCCGTCGCGGACCGTGCTCCACGTGGCCATGTCGAGGGGATGGTTCGCGTTCCGGTAGATGAACGACTTGATCGACAGGGCGTATTCGTGGGCAATCCGTTTCAAGTACCGGTCGAGCTTGGCCGGAGCATCGGCCTCGAAGCGCGCGAGCGTCCCGCCATCGCGCGTCGGGTCCGACGTCAAATCGACGGGTTCCGAATGCCCGGGCAGATGGATTCGGTAGGAGGGAGCGAGGCGATGGAGCGTCAGGTAATCGGTGATGCGCCGGCCGACGAGTTCGAAGAAATGTTCGAAAACATCGGGCATGAGGTACCAAGACGGGCCCATGTCGAACCGAAAACCCGCGCTGGTGAAGACCCGGGCCCGCCCGCCGAGGGATTCATTCTTTTCGAGCAGTCGGACCGATCGGCCGGATTTCGCGAGCAGGATGGCGGCGGCGAGACCCCCGATGCCCCCGCCGATCACGACCACCTTTGCGGGGTTGGCGGAATCGACCTTCAACGCGTCATCAAGCGGCGGCCGAGGATCGATGCCTTGCGCCAGGAGGACGTCGACACGCGGGCCGAAAAGACGTCGTAATCGGCGTCTTCGATCCGGTCGAGGATGGCGCCGTAAATATCGGCGGCGAGTGCCACTCCGAAGCGGCAATCCGGTGGAAGCAGCGCGATACCGGGGCGAGCGGCGGCGTACAAGGCTCGAGTGCGTTCGATCTCGAAGCGCATCAAGTCCTTCCAAGCTGGGGTGACCCGGCCCCGGGCGATATCCTCGACCTCCACGCCGAAGGCGGACAACTCGTCGAGGGGAAGGTAGAGGCGGCCCCGATCATGCCAATCCGGCGAGACGTCGCGCAGGAAGTTGGTCATCTGAAACGCGTCGCCGAGGCGCCGGGCGTAGGGGATCGCGTCGGGATCGCCGCATCCGACCAAGTGGCACATCATTTCGCCGACAATGGATGCCGACCCGTGCATGTATCCGCGGAGATCGTCGTAGGTCCGGTAGGACTTGGTGCTGGTGTCGGCCAGCATCGCCGCGAAGAAATCGTCGGTGCAGGAGCGCGGAACATGGCAACAGCGCATCACCCAAGACATCGCGCGAAACACGGGTTCGTCGGAACGGCCGCCGTCCGCGAGGCAGGTATGCCAGCGATCGATCCAAGCGGAGAGTTCCCGGTGCGCGTCGGCGTCGGAGAGCCCTCGCTCATCCACGATGTCGTCGGGCAGGCGAACGAAGCCGTACAGGCCGTAGGTGTAGGCCCGCACCCGCGCGGGGAAGCAGCGGATTCCCGCGCTGAAACTGCGCGCGTGGCGGTGGGTGATGGCTCGGCACAACGCCAGATCGTCGTTGCGTTCCGGATAATCGAGCGCACCGGCGGACGTCGCAAGGCGTTGTTGGATCAGCATTGGTCCTCCGTTGCCGCTTGGGTCATGCGCGGTACAACGCTCGGGCGGGGCGTGGGTTCCCGGAAAAGACGAAAGGCTCCGGCGGTTCTCGCCGGAGCCTCCACGGGGCGGATGGGATTCAGCGGTTGCTTCCGCAGGATCCGCATCCTCCGGTGATGGTTCGTCCCTGCTCGTCGTCCTCCACGGAGAACGAGGAGCCGCAGCCGCAGGTTTTCACGGCATTGGGATTTTCCACCTTGAAACCGCCGCCCATGGGCGTGGTGACGTAGTCGACGATGGCGCCTTGCAGGTAGCGGACATCCATGGGCGCGAGGATGACTTCGATGCCATTGTCGGCGTAGATGCGGTCGTCCTCGTCGATCGACTCGTCGAGGGCGAGGCCGTATTGAAGGCCGGAGCAGCCCCCGCCCGCCACGTAGACCCGCAGGCGGATGCCTTCGGGATTGCCCTGCTGTTCGAGGATGTCGCGCACTTCCTGGGCCGCGCGTTCGGTGAGGGAGATCGGGCAGGCGGTGCCGGCCGCGTCTTCCGCCATTTCAAGGGTGATTGCCATGGAATCCATCCGTCCTTCCAACCGGTTTCAAGGACCGGAGTACGTGACTTTCGCGGCGATGCCGCATGGTCGAATTATACCGCAACGGCCCATCGCA
>JBJTRZ010000326.1:0-3206 GCA_046076415.1 Armatimonadota bacterium | reverse complement strand
CGCGGATTTCCACCTCGCGGAAACCGACGCGGGTCGAGACCACCTCGTGCACGGTTTCCCCGATCCGCAGTGTGGCGATCATGGTGTACAGGTTCGGCGTTTCCGCGGACCAAAGTGCCGGAGCCACGACGGTGCTCCTCACCATCGCCCGCCCGGAGGCACCGGGCTCCAATCGATCCACCTTGACCGTCCCACCCGCCCCGGGCACGCGGCGCCCGGCCGCATCGTAGAGCGCCACCTCGGCCACCGCGCCGTCCACGGCATCCGCGCGTCGATTGGCAATCTCGAGATCGACCGACCACTCGGCATCGCGATATTTCGCATCGAGATCGGTCCGCACCGAAAAGTCCCGGATTTGAATCTTGGGCTTGGCAAGCAGCCAGACGTCGCGGAATATGCCGCCGAAGCGGAACATGTCCTGATCTTCCAGATAGCTGCCATCGCACCAGCGGAAGACTTCGACCGCCATGAGGTTCTCGCCGGGAACCAGAGCCTCGGTGATATCGAATTCCGCGGGGTCCTTGCTGTCTTCGCTGTATCCGATCCGTTTGCCGTTCACCCAGACGGTGAATGCGGAATAGACGCCGCCGAACCGGACAAGGACCTGGCGGCCATTCCATCCGGCCGGCACGGTGAAGCGGGTGCGATACGACCCCACCGGGTTGAAATCCGGTGAAATCCGAGGAGGATTGCGGGGGAACGGATACGTGATGTTGGTGTAGATCGGCGCTCCGTAGCCTTGAAGCTCCCAGCACGAGGGAACGGCGATTTCGGGCCAGGCCGCATCGTCGAAATCGGATCGATGGAATTCCATGGGTCGGTCCGCCGGGCGGCCCACCCAGTGGAACTTCCATCGTCCGTTGAGTAATTTCGCGAACGGGGAGGCGTCGAGGGAAATGCGGGCGGCCTCCGCCGGAGTCGCGAACGACGCGAACTCGGCGCGAGGCGGTTCCTTGCCCACGCCAACCACCGCGGGATCCTCCCACGCGGGCAATCCTTCGCCCTGCCTCGGCGTGGCACCGGTCGCGAACAATACGAGGAGTACGGCCGCCAAAGCGGGGAGGAAACGCATGTCCGATTATACGACCCGAGCGCGCACCGCGTCAGGCCACGGGATTGATCAAAGCCCCCAGCCCATTGATTTCGATGCGTACCAAATCGCCCTGCCGAAGGGTGAATCCGTCGGGAGGAACCAGTCCCGTACCGGTCATCAGGAAGGCGCCAACCGGAAAAGTGGTACCCCGCATCAACCACCCGACGAGTTCGCCCGCTTCCCGGCGCATTCGACTCGTGGAAGTCTCGCCGGAGAAGGCCTCCACCCCATCGCGGCGGATGGACAGGCGTATTCCGAGGTCGGTCGGAGGCTCCGATCCAGCGAGCACGCGGATGGCGGGCCCCACCGCACACGATCGATCGTACACCTTGGCTTGGGGAAGGTAGAGCGGGTTCTCGCCCTCGATCGACCGGGAGGATACGTCGTTGCCGATCGTCATGCCCACGATCCTGCCATGCGCGTTCGCAACGACCGTCCACTCGGGTTCGGGAACGTCCCACCGCGAGTCCGACCGAATGCCGATCGGATCCCCCGGCCCCACCGCACGCCATCCGACCGCCTTCAGGAACAATTCGGGGCGATCGGCCGAATAGACCTTGTCGTAGAAATCCCCGCCGCCCTCGCTCTCCTCCATACGCGCAACTCGCGAACGTTCGTAGGTCACCCCGGCGGCCCAAATCTCCTGGGAGTCCACCGGCGCAAGCGGGACGGCATCGACCGGCACGGGATCGTCCGTGCGGTTCCGAGCCAACCAATCGATGGGGTCCGGGTCGGACAACCAATCGTCGAGGGTTCCCGCGAGCAACCCCGCATTCCCCGCCCCATCGAAACCCTCGGACCAAGCCCACCGGGTCGAGCCGTCCTGCAGCCGCAATTTACGTAGGTACACGGGCCGGGTTTCCTCGGCACGGAGTCCGTTTCCTGCCGTGGATCAAGGATTACGTCGCGCGGCAGCCACCGCGCGGGCAATTCCGGCGAACTTGGCCCCCGTGCGCACGGCAGGCACCAATCGGGCCACCAGGGGAGGAACCAAGCCAACCCGCTCCAACAGTCGCCAGATGCCCGACGGTTGCTCGCGCTGCGCGGTTGGCTTTTCCCGGAGCATGCGCCGCAAGCCAGCAATGGTTCGCGCCGTACGGCGGATGCTCGAAGGCGTGACGACGAAGCCGGGGGGGGCTTCGGGGCGAACCACCTCCGCCACGTGGAGGGCATGGTGCTGGATGGATTTCCCGTGGTCGACAATCCTTCGAGACGCTCCCCCCACGGCTTCAACCGTGTCCGAAAACTGCCGAGCACGAGCCTTCGCGGACGCCGCGGATCGGCGCCCCCGCGCAAGAAGCGTGCGACCGTTCCACGCAACCAGGGCCAATGCGCCGACTTGACCGACGAAAACGACTACAACAAGCTCATCGATGGTGGTCATCGGTTTGGTCCCTCCGCTTTGTTCGCGAGCCTGCGCGCATCCGGATCCTCGGGCAAATGCTTGAGCGCCGCCTCCGCGTAGGCGCGGACCGCCATCCTTCGGCCCTTCCCGAGCAACGCCATGGCGAGCCCCATTTGGAACGGCCACGGATTCGCGGTATCCTGCGCGACTTCCGCGGATCGTTGCAGGCAAACCTCCGCCTCGGCGATGCGCCCTCGGTCCAGTTCGATGGATCCGAGAACCTGATAGAGTCGGTGCCGCCATCGACGTCCTTCGCGATCGTTGCGCAACCCTTTCCCAACGACACTTGCCGCTTCGTCCAGCCGGCCCGCGCGGCGAAGCGCTTCCCCGCACCGCGCCGCCGCTATCGCCGGGTTGCCGGTTATCGGAGTCAGGCGATCGAACAACGCTATCGCCTCGGCGACATTGCCGCGGAGCGATTCGATTTCTCCCTGCAAGTCGATCCAGGCAACCTCGCGTGATCGCCCGTCTCCCGCCGCAAGTGCCTTGGCGGCGGCGGCGAGCGGAGCCCGGCGTCGCACCGCGTCCGAGGTCGTGCCTGCCCTGGCAACGTGGATTCGGGCAAGGTTGAACGCGGCGAAGCGTCTCGCCTCCGGCTGCTTGGCTTCCTCAACCGCTTCCTCGAGAATGCTGACCAAACCCCGGTAAACCGTGTCCTCGAACAGGCAGTCGCCGACCAGACCGACGAAATCCGACGAGGCGACTTCC
>JBJTRZ010000325.1:0-8337 GCA_046076415.1 Armatimonadota bacterium | reverse complement strand
GGTCGTCGCCGACGGCGCCGTCGAAGTGGATGCCGTGCTCAACATCTCCGCGCTGAAATCCGGTGCGGACATCCTTGTTTTCGACGAATTGCAGGGGATTTGCTCGGTCGCCGAGGCGGCGGGAGCCACCGTCAAAGTCATTCTCGAATGCGCATTGCTCACCGACGACGAGAAGCGTCGGGCGTGTCGACTGTCGGTCGAGGCGGGGGCGGCGTTCGTCAAGACCAGCACCGGCTTCGGTCCTGGCGGAGCCACCGTGGACGATGTTCGTTTGCTCCGGGCCACGGTCGGGGATTCCGTGGGGGTCAAGGCCGCCGGAGGAATACGGACCCTGGAGTTCGCGCGCGAATTGCTCGCGACGGGAGCGGACCGTCTCGGCACCTCGGTGGGGATTGCCCTGCTCGACGCCGTTTCCTGAACCCTCCCGGGAAAGCCGCGTCCAATTCGGGTATCCTGATCGCGTTGCCGGGTTTCCGGCGCGCGAATTCCCTTGGAGGTTCCTCTCCCGTGACGCACTCCCTGCGCCTCGCCGCGGTCGCACTGGCGGCCCTGATCCCCTCGGCGGTGCTCGCCCAGCAACCGCCGACTCCGCCCCCGGCACCGACCGTTCCGACCCAGCCGCCCGCCGGTGGACCCCAGCGTCCCACGCCGCCCAACCCCAACGGCGTGCGCAACTACACCGACGTCATCACCAAGGAGGCGAAGTCCGACGATGGTCTGATCAAGACGCATCAGGTGGGGGACAAGTACTACTTCGAGATTCCGAACCAAGTCCTCGGCAAGGAACTTTACTGGGTGAGCACGATGGAGCGCTCCCAAGCGTTCTACGGATTCGGCATGACCGAAGTGCGCGAACGCGTCGTGCGATTCGAAAAGCGCGACGACAAGATCCTGCTGCGCGAAGTCAGCTACATGATGCGGGCGGACGAGAAGGGCGGCGATGTCGGTCGCGCGCTGGTCAAGGGCAACATCGAACCCATTCTGGCCGTCTATCCGGTTCAGGCCTACGGCCCGGAGAAAACGAGCGCGGTGATCGACGGCTCCGCCGTGATCTTCGGCGACCTTTCCGGACTGCGGTTCGATCCGAGCCGTAGCTTCGTCGATTCCGTCAAGTCGTTCCCGGTCAACGTTCGGATGAAGGTGACCGGTACGCGTGCGGGAGGTGGCGCGCCGCCGAGCCCGTTCGGGCCCATGGTTCCGGGAGCCGGCGCGGGCGCCGACACCGTCGTGGTGAACCACAACCTGCTGCTCCTGCCCGAGAAACCGATGATGCCCCGCCTCGCGGATTCGCGTGTCGGTTGGTTCTCCACCCAGTATCAGGAACTCGGAGGCAAGGAGAACAAGGTCAAGGACGTCGTGATCGTCGACCGATGGCGCCTCGAGAAGAAGGAGCCGTCCAAGCCGATCTCGGATCCGGTGAAGCCCATCGTGTACTACCTTGGCGAGGAAATCCCCGCGAAATGGCGCCCCTATGTCAAGAAGGGCATCGAAATGTGGGCTCCCGCGTTCGAGAAGGCCGGATTCCGCAACGCCATCCAGTGCCGTGAATACCCCAAGCCCGAGGACGATCCGGAGTTCGACCCCGAGGACATTCGGTACACGGTGGTTCGGTGGCTTCCCTCGGGCGTCGAGAACGCCTACGGTCCGCATGTTTCGGATCCCCGCACCGGTGAAATTCTCAACGGCAGCCCGAAGATCTTCCACAATGTGTTGAAACTCTCGGCCGATTGGTACTTCGCGCAGGCGTCTCCGAACGACAAGCGGGCTCAAAAACTGCCCTTGCCGGACAACCTCGTGGGAGAGCTGCTGGCCTATGTGACCGCCCACGAGGTGGGACATACCCTCGGCCTGCCGCACAACTTCCGAGGCTCCTCCACCTACTCGATCAAGCAGTTGCGCGATCCCAAGTGGACCGCCCAGTGGGGCACCGAATCGGCCATCATGGACTATGGGCGGTTCAACTACGTCGCCCAACCCGGCGACGGAGCCACCTTGATTCCCAAACTTGGTCCGTACGACCATTTCGCCATCGAGTGGGGGTACACGCCGGTGCCCTCCGCGCGGACGCCCGAAGAGGAAAAGCCGTTCCTCGATACCATCGCATCGCGGCAGGTGCGCAACCCGATGCTTCGGTTCGGCAACCAAAGTGGCGAGGATCCCACGCGCCAGTCCGAGGACCTCGGAGATGACACGGTCGAAGCCACGCGACTCGGAATGCGCAACATCGATCGCGTGCTCGGTTTCCTGGTTCCCGCCACGGTGGTTCCGGGCGAGGATTACTCCCTGCTGGCCGAGATGTACGACACCGTGCTCGGGCAGCGAAATCAGGAATTGCGGCACGTGGTCGCGGTCGTGGGAGGAGTGATCGAAACCAACTACCATGCGGGGCGGGGCGGGGCGGCGAACTACGCTCCGGTTTCGTCGGCGAGGCAGCGCGCCGCGGTGAAGTTGCTGGATCAGGAACTCTTCACCACTCCCAAGGCGCTGGTGCGGCCCGACATCGTGCTGCGCTTTGCGCCGGGCGGTATTCCCGACCGCGTTCTGGCGAGCCAAACGATGATCCTCTCGGGCCTGCTTGTCGACTCGCGACTACGCCGAATGGCCGAACAGGAACTGATGCTGGGAGCCAAGGCCTACGGCCCCGCGGCGCTCATGACGGACCTGTCCTCGGCGATCTTCCGTGAACTCCGCGCCCCCAAGGTGGCGGTGGATCTGTACCGCCGAAACCTGCAGCGACAATTCGTGTCGGCGGTGGCCGCCAAATTCGCGACTCCCGGCGAAGTGCGTTCCCTCGCACGCGGAGTGCTGGTCGATCTTCAGGCGAGCCTGAAGGCGGCCCGCGCCAAAGCCACGGATCGTGCCACCCAACTCCACATCGCCGATACGCTCAAGGCGATCGCGGACGCCCTCGATCCGAAGGCGGCCGCACCGGCGAGTGCACCGACCCCGGCTCCGATGCCGGGACGTCGAGGCTGAGTTCGATGGGGTTCCGGGGAGTTTTCCCGGAACCCCGATTCCGCCGTGGCGACACGTAAGTTCCGAGGGATCGTCCTTCGCCGCATGGCGCTGGGCGAACAGGACAAAATCGTCACTGTTTTCACCCGCGAATCGGGAAAGGTGCGCGTGGTGGCCAAAGGCGCGCGCGCCGCCCGTTCACGAATCTCCGGGGCAACGGAGCCGTTCTGCGTCATCGAAGGACTGGTTTCGGAAGGGAATCGTCTGCCGGTGCTCTCCCAGGCGGAAGTCCGGGAGGCGTTCCCCAAACTGCGGACCGACTACGCGTTGGTCCTGCGCGCCACCTATCTCTGCGAGCTGCTCGACCGCGTGACGGAGGATGCCGACCCGCATGTCGAGCTCTTCGATCACTTGGTGCGCGGACTCTACCACTTGCCCGAAGCCGTGCAACCCGATTTCGTCGTGCACGCCACCGAGATTCGGATGTTGGATTCCGCGGGATATGCTCCCCGGCTCGATGCGTGCGTGGCGTGCGGCGGAGTCTTCCGCAACTCCGCCCCGCCCGTGGCGTTCGCACCCGCGCGCGGAGGTGCCTTGTGCGCCGATTGCGCCGAGGCCGCGGGACCGGGATTGGTGCCTTGCGATGGGGCGGCGCTACGCGCGTTCGACCGCTTGGCATTGGCCGAGGATACCCGCGAACTTCTCGGCGGAGAACTTCCCCCGGCCACCATGGGAACGATCCATCGACTGGTCCGGGAACATCTAAGGCAACGGTTGGACCGGGAACTCAAATCGTCCGGGTTTTTGGATGCCCTGCGCCTCGACGAGACGGAGCAACCAAGTCCGTGAGCACAATGGGACCAAACATCCGCCGTCACCCCTACGTTGCCTTCCTTAGCACCCACCCGGCCCTTGCTCGGTTTTGGGCAGGGTCGCTCCTTTCGGCACTCGGGGATACGCTCGCGTGGACCACGTTGATCTGGTACGTGGTCGATCGGGCCGGGGGTGGCCCTGCGGTCGCGGTCCTGCTGCTTGTCCAAGCGATTCCGGGAATGCTGTCCGCCCCATTGTTTGGACGATGGCTGGATCATGGCCCACTGCGGTCCATCCTCTATATCGACAATGCCGCACGTGCGGTTGTGACTGCGGCTCTGCCGATCATGGATCAAACGGTGGGGTTGCCGCTTCCGGTTCTGTTCGTCGCCGTGGGCATCCTGGGCACCTTGTCGCCTGCCACACGGGTCGGAACGGGGGTGGCGGTGCCGCGCCTGTGCCGGCCCGAAGACCGGACCACGGCCAACGCGCTCTTCGCGGCCGCGGATCCGGTCGCGACCGTGGCGGGTCCAGCGCTTTCGGGCTTGCTCATATCCCGTTTTGGCGTCGGGGCCGCGCTCTGGTGCGATGCGGCGACCTTCGTCGCCATGCTTTGGGCCGTGGCCGCACTCCCCGGCAAGCTACCGGCGCCGCGCTCCGTCGCGACCGAATCCGACGTTCGTTTCGGCGCGGGGAAGTGGTTGCTGCAACCCCTGCCGTTGGTTGCAACGGGGCTTTCGGCCTTGTTCTTCTTCACCTACGGGCCCACCGAAACCGCATTGCCGATTTTCATCAAGCAGACCTTGCACTCGGGGGCGGCGACTTTTGGTGCGGCATGGTCGGCGGTGGGGGTAGGGGCCGCGTTCGGGGGAATGGCGGCGGTGCCATTGGCCCGAATCCGACGGTCGGGTAGGCTGCTCGCCGCCGGGATGGTCGCCTGGGGATTGATTTCGGTGGGGGTCTCCCGCGCTTCCACTCCAAACGAATTGATCTTGCTCTATTTTGCCGGAGGCGTGGTGTGGGGACCCTATCTTCCCCTCAGGGCAACGTTGATGCAGCGGTGCGTGCCGGAGGATCGGCTCGGTTCCGTGCTCGGAATTCAATCCGCCGTTCTCGCGCCCACCATGCCGCTGGGCGCGGCGCTGGGCGGCGCACTGCTGACACGTTACGACGCGGGTTCGATTCTGCTTGGAGTGGGCATTTCCTGCCTGATCGGAGCAGCCGCGGCGGCGTGCGTTCCCGCACTGCACCGCCCCGATCCGGAGGATCGCGTCATCGAATCCTCGGGGAATTAATCCAAGGTCACCAGGTGGGGCGCGGAGATTGGATACCGTCCTCGATCCAAAGGAATCGACCGTGCACGGATTCGGGTGGGGATTGAAGGATACGGAGCACCAGGCCCGCCGCCTTCTCCGGCGCGTCTCCACCGGACTCATCCACCATCCGCGCCCACTCCAGCGCGCCCTCGCCCTCGGGGCCACGTGCGAGGGCGTCGTCGTGTATGGCCTTCCACATCCCCGTTCGCACCTCGCCCGGATGGATGACGCAGCACACGACTCCGCTTTCATGGAGGTCGGCGGCAAACTGACGGGTCAGGTAATTGAGGGCGACTTTCGAGAGGACGTAATCCGTGGACCGATCTCCCGGTTCGGCGAGGCCCGCCGCCGATCCCACCTGCACGATCCACCCACGCCCGGCCGCGCGCATCGCGGGAACGCACAACCGGGTCGTCAGGTAGGGGCCGCACACATTCGTGGCCAAGGTGCGCATCCAGGAATCCGGATCGGATTCCACGATTCGGGCGAACCCCCCATGCACGCCGGCGTTGTTGACCAACACCGTCACTTCGCCCATTTCCGCTCGGATGCGCGCATACGCTTCCTCGACGCTTCGCGGCTCGGTGACGTCGACGGGCACGGCGAGGGCGACCCCGCCCGCCTCCCGTATTGCCGCCACGGTTTCCTGTACCGGGCCCTCGCGACGTCCGGAAACCGCGACTTGAAGCCCGGCGGAGCCGAGCGCCTGCGCGATCGCACGGCCAACACCGCTACCAGCGCCCGTCACCCAAGCACAATCCGCCATCGTCACCGCTCCTTCCGCGCATGGGCGAGGCGGGGATCCGCCAAATCCAACCGATGCAGTATCTGATTGTAGTCGTACCCGGGAGTTGGACGAGGATGATCCGAGAATTGCTCGGTGTACGTTCCCTCGAAATGGACGATGCGTCCGCCTTGAATGTCGAAAAACGGATGGAGCACCGGGTTGTAGAATGTGTACCCATCGAAATTGGCGACCAAAACGGCTCGACGCCACGGTCCGGTCGGCTGTTTCGCCTCCGCGTACCAAATCTCGCCGAGCGGCGAAGGTTTGGCGGTCATTCGTGTGAAAACGCTGATCCAACGTTTTCGCCAAGCGTTCCAAACCACCGACCCGCCATGGGGAAGTACCGTCTCGCCCATCGGCGAGCGGGGTAGGAAATGCGCGTCCCGGAGGTCCAAAACGCCGCGACGCACCAAATCCCGCTCCGCCCGCGGTTCGAGTGGCGCCACATCGCGCACCCAATGGTAATGGGGGCGGCCGTCCTTCCGAACGACAGACCCGCGGGAATCCAGGCAGGTGAACGCCTCCCAAGGTCCCGTCCCAAGAACCGCGGACGGTGCGTTCGGCACCCTGACATTCGGGAAGGTGAATCCACCGGCTATCCATGGCCGAGCATCTTGGATCCGGATCGGATGCCCTTCAAGGTGCCGCCAATCGGCAAGATCGCCGAGACGCGCCGCGAACCGAAAGCGTTCCGCTCCAGGGTCCCAGACCACATGCCCATGCTCGAGACGCGTGCCAAGGTCCTTCATTCGCGAGTAATACGCCAACAATTGCGCGGATTCGCCCGAGCCCACTTCGACCGCGCCTGAGATCCAAACCATGCCCGGTTGGCTCCCCGGCACCATGGCGGCGGGTCGGCGATTTCCGTCCCTCAAGACCCGGTGCTCGGGAAGGTTGCTGGCCGTGGGGGCTCCGATCGGCATGCGCGCCTCGGCTCCCGTCGTCCGAAAGTTTCCGAGCGGATACTCGGACACCGTGGTGTCGCCCCAGAACCACCACCTTCGACCTTTCAACGTGGCGGTTTGCGCGCTGTCCATTCCCACAATGCCATCGAAGGGATCCGTGGACGCGGCAACGCTTCGACCGAGGCGCTCGCTGTCCCGTGTCCGGTGGGCGCCCGTAAGACGCGCGATGCGCTGCGCCACTTGGGTCCTTTCCAAGAAGGCGGTCCGAACGACGCCTGCGGTGGGGAGCACGCGCATTCCGCGAAAACCGAAGCCGTCGGCGGGAATCCGGTATCCGTGCGCCCGCACATGCAGCCAGAGTTCCTGCGCGCCCGGTTCGATCGCGACCCAGCCGAGATTGTCGGAAACGCGCACGACGCGGTCGAGCGATTCGACCTCCACGAGCGGAATGCCTTCTCCCGTGGACGGGTCGACGAACCGGATGCCGAACCAAGGCACGGAGGCGCGAGCGGGGGTGGTGGAGCCCTGAAGGAACATTTCAAAGCGGGGTTGGGCGTTCGGGAAGAAACCCGGATATGGAAACGGGGCGCCGGGGGAGGCAGACTCCCGCGGCGCCCCGCTACGAAACGAGAGGGGAGGTGCTTAAAGCGGAATCACCCAGATGTTGCGGTATTGAACGGCGTCGTGGTCGCCCTGCAACACGATCGGACCCATCTTCGCAACATCCTTGTAGTCGCCGTACTGGATGCCGGTGGGGCCCTTGAACTCGTTGTTGGCGTGGATGAGCACACCGTTCTGGAAAACCGTGGCACGGGCTTGTTCCACCACCTTGCCGGCGGCGTCCAAGCGCGGCGCCCGGAAGACGATGTCGTAGGATTGCCACTCTCCCGCGGGTTTCGAGGCATCGACGGACGCGGGCTTCTGCGAATAGAACGCCCCCGCGTTCGTATCCTCGGGCTTCTGACCGGCCGAGTTGTAGATCTGCACCTCGTATCGGCCCTGCAGTCCGACACCGGCGTTGCCGTGCCCGGTCGGGCACTTGAACTCAACGTGGAGGAAGAAATCCCCGAGTTCGACCGTGCTCTTGATGTCGGTCTTGTTGGGCGTGATCGACCCGTCGGCACCCACGGTCCAACCGGCGGCCTCTTTCGTGCCACGCTTGTGCCAGAAGTTCTTGAACGTTGCCTCGGTTCCGTCGAAGAGCACCAACGCACCCTTGGGCGGAGCGGAGGAAATGGCGACGGGAGGGGGAGCGGCGAGGGCCGGAAGGCCAACGGCCAGGCAGACGCCCAAAGCGAGCAAGGGCGCGGCGACGCGCCGGGGAGTTCGGTTCGACATGGCCGCATTGTACCGCCGGTGCCGCCCTCGCGGACGGCATCGGCGGTCGAATTCAGGCCATCAGGTCGGGGATGACATGGGCCGGTTCCACTCCGACCATTTTCTGGTCAAGGCCTTGGTGCCGGTAGGTGAACTTGTCGTGGTCGATGCCCATGAGCCGCAGTACCGTGGCATGGAAATCGTGGACGTTGCACGGATCCTTGACGATGTTGTAGGAGAAGTC
>JBJTRZ010000324.1:0-5159 GCA_046076415.1 Armatimonadota bacterium | reverse complement strand
GCCGCGGTGGGCATGGTGCGCACCCGTGCCTTTCCGCGGGGGACCGTCGGGAAAACCACCGGCAACGCCAAGACGCCTTCCTCCCGAAGTCGGCGCGCGAGATCCTGGGTTCGGCCCTCGTCGCCCACGATCACGGGAGTGATCGGGGTGGTGGTGACCCCAAGGTCGTACCCGAGCGCACGCAGGCCCGCTTGCCACGTACGCGCATTTTCCCAGAGTCGCTCCGTCAGCGTGGCGTCGTCGCGCATGATCCCGATCCCGGCGATGCAGGCGGCGGCAACCGCCGGGGGACAGCCGGTGGAGAAAAGAAACGGACGGGCGCGCTGCTTGAGGAAATCGACCAGGGCCTTGGAGCCGGCGATGTATCCGCCCACGACACCCACCGCCTTCGACAGTGTGCCGAGTTGGATGTCGACCTGATCCACCACGCCGAAGTGGTACGCGGTCCCGCGGCCATTGCGACCCATCACCCCAGAACCATGCGCGTCGTCCACCATCACCGCGGCGTCGTACCGACGGGCCAAATCGCAGATCCGGTCGAGCGGCGCCACGTCGCCGTCCATGGAAAACACGCCGTCGGTGATCACCAGGCGCTTTCGGGCTCCCGCCGCCTTCTTGAGCGCATCCTCCAACGAATCCATATCGCAGTGGCGGTAGATCGATCGGGCGGCCTTCGAGAGTCGGCAGCCGTCGATGATCGACGCATGATTGAGTTCGTCGGTGATGATCGCGTCTTCGGCGTCCGTGATCGTGGGAATCGTCCCCGCGTTGGCGGTGAATCCCGACTGGAAGACGAGCACATCCTCGGTGGTCTTGAACTCCGCGAGGGTCCGCTCAAGGGCGTCGTGGATCGCGAGATTGCCGATGATCGGGCGCACCGCGCCGGCGCCCGCCCCGATCTCCAGTGCCGCGTCGGCTGCCGCGCGGCGCAACCGCGCGTCGCCCGCCAAACCCAGGTAGTTGTTCGACGACAGGTTGATCATCCGACGGCCGCCCACGGTGACGGTCGCTCCCACCTCGCCATCCACGGTCAGCAGGGGCTTGTACAGGTTTTGGTCGCGAAGCGCGTCGAGCTGGTCGTGCAGGAACGACTGGAGGGTGGGGTTCATCGGCCTGTCCTTTCGTCCGCGCGGTCGCGGAAACCTGCCCGGGACCGCGTGGTCATTGGGCGGTCGCCGGCTGCAGGCGCACCCGCAGCGCCGCGTAGCCGTCGATTTGGAAATGTTCGATGCGCAGGCGGTGCGTGCCCCCGAGCACGACGTCCTCCACATACGCGGTGGGGCCTTGGTATTTCCAAGCCCCGGCGAAAATCGGCTTGCCGTCGAGCCAGCCACGCAGGCCATCGTCGGTGGTGGCCTCGAGACGGTACTTGCCGGGGGGAACCGTGAAGACACCCTCGGCAACGGTAAGGAAGTGGTCGCCGGGCACACCCGGGGCGAATCTGCCCGCGAAGTCGAGCCGCTGCGTGCGCAGCGTGGCCAGCGGAGCCCCCTGGATCGCCTGCGCGAAATGCGCGGGATCCGGTTCGCTATGAATGTCGGCGGGGTTCTTCGGCACCGACCAGGCGTGGAACGCGACGTTCCAGTCGATGGGCGCGTGGAAACGAGATGCACCGAAGCGCACGCGCCGCCCGGATGGCGTCGCCCTGCCCAGCGCGTCGACCGTTTCGGAGCCGACATATTCGAGGACGATGTTGAGTGTTCCGACGTTGCCGGGGGGCACCGTTATGGTCACCGTCCCGGGAACCGTGCCGGAGCGCGCGGAGAGGGTCGCGCCCTCGGCCGACACCACGCGCCATCGACCCTTTGGTCCCAGGATTTCGTGGCGTCCATTCCCGCGATCCACCAGCAACGGCCGCTTGAAATCGTAGGGGCCCCATTCATCCACCAAGATCGCCCGCCGGCCGCGCTTCGCGCCGCGGGGCAGGAACGCGGACCGGACACCCGGAAGGGGCTCGACGTGCCACGGCAACGCCGCCTCGGGGGGAGCCAACGGGTTCCAACCGGTTTCGAATCGTTTCGCAACCGCCGACGGATCGATTTCGGTGGCGGCCACGACGAGGCCGGAGCCTTCCATGGTGATGGGCCGGTCGGGCGTCGGTGGGAGGGTTCGGTTGCCCCGTTCCACCACGCGGTCGGTGGCGCGGACCGCGATGGCCTTTCCGCAGCCGGCGAACGTGTTGCCTTCGATGCGGTAATCGCGGCTCGTCGTTTCGTGCTTGCGCACGTACGCCCAGTTGGGGTCCTGTCGCTCATTGCGCCACAGGTTCACCGCCGTGCGGTCGGCGAGGAAACGGTTCGCCTCGATGCGGATGTCGCGGCCATGCTCGATGGCGATGGCCTCGGCATTTCCTCCAAAAACATTGCCCACGATGGCGGTGCCGTGGGAATAACCGCCCCATACCCCGTGCCAGCACTCGAGGACGAGGTTGTGGACAAAGGCATTTCGGCTGAACGTCGCCTCGATACCGTTGGTGGGCGCGTGCGAAAAATCGTTGGCGTACAGCACATTGTCGTCGCATCCGCCCCGGCCGGTGTCCATCGTGCTCTGTCCCGCCCAGAGGAAGAAGCCGTCGCCTCCGTGGGTGACGGAGTTGTAGGCGAACACATTCGACGACGACTGTTCGTAGACCAGGATTCCGGCGGAATCCTGACCCCGGTTGTAGACACCGTGGGAATATCCGCGCACGCACCAATCGATCTTGTTGTGCAGGATGCGGTTGTGCGAGGACCGATAGAGCGCGATGCCGAGGGCGGACAGGAACGAAAAGTCGCAGGCGACGACCTCGCCCCGGTCGCAGCGGGTGAGGAAGAGGCCCGACTGCCCTCCGGTGGCGACGCAGTTCGACACGCGGAATCCATCGCAATCCAGCAAATGGAGGGCGGCACCGTGGCCCAGCCATTCGTCCCGGTCGTTTTGATGGAAACTCATCCAGTCCGAGAGATCCTCGCGCTCGGGCGTGCTCGCGAGGCGCTGTTTCCATTGGTGCGACGCGTCGATGTTCTCCAGCACCAGTCCCGGGCACCCGCGGGCGACCAAAGCGTTCCGATAGCCGCGGATGGTGAGGTTGCGCACCACGATGTTGCGGCCGGACACCAGGATTCCGGTGCCCTTGCGCTGGTCCGGAAGGGTGTCGGCGGACGAACCGCGGAGGGTGGCGCCCCCGAAATCGACCACGATGTCGTTTCCAACAATCGTGAATGCCGCGCCGGATCCGTCGTCGTGCGGGTCGGGAACCAGCACGGTTTCCCGCGCGAACCGCATCGATCGGGTGATCTCGCGCAGGCTGCGAAGCCGGACCATTGGTGGGACCACCGGAGCGTCCATCATGCGTCCACGTCCACGCGCCGTCCGGCGATGTAGGTGGCGTGCACGCGCAGGTCGTCGTCGACCACGACCAAATCGGCATCGCACCCCGGAGCGATCCGTCCCTTGGCGGGCCAACCCATGCGGTCGGCCGCGTTGGTGGACGTCGCGCGGGCGATGGCGGGCCAGTCGAGGCCGCACCAGTCGCGCAGGTTCGCCGCGGCCCGTTCCATGGTGAGCACCGATCCGGCGAGCGTGCCGTCGTCGAGCACCGCCTTGCCCTTCGCCACGGTCACGCGATTGCCTCCGAGGTCGTATTCGCCGTCGCCCGCACCGGCACCGGCCATGGCGTCCGTGATGGCGATGCACCGGTGGATACCGCGTGCGGCAACCGCCATCGCCACCACTTCCGACGCCACGTGATGCCCATCGCAAATCAGTTCGATGGCGGCGCCGGGGTGGGTGAGGAATACGGGAATCGGCCCCGGCCGTCGGTGGTGGATGCCGTTCATGGCGTTGAAGCAATGCGTCGCATCGCATGCGCCTCGGTCCAGCGTGGCCCGGATGCATGCCGCGTCCGCGTCGGTATGGCCGAGGCAAACCGAAATCCCCGCCGTGCGGCACGCATGCAGCAACACGTCGGAACCCGGCCGTTCCGGAGCAAGGGTGATTCGCCGCAACGTGCCGTCCGCGATGCGTAGCCAATCGTCGAATTCGCCCGCATCGTGGTCGCGGACGTAGCCGGCGGGTTGGGCACCGGGCTTCTCCGGGCTGATGTACGGGCCCTCGAGATGGATGCCCAGCACTTGGGATCCGTCCGGACAAAACGCCGTTCCCGCCTGGGTCGCATCGCGCGCGCACGCAAGCGCCGCGTCGATCTTCGCCCGGGACTGGGTCATGGTGGTGGCGAGCAGCCCGGTGGTGCCGTGGCGGGCATGGAGACGGCAAATGGCGCGCAGCGCTTCGGGCGTGGCGTCCATGAAATCGTGTCCGGCCGCCCCGTGGACATGGAGGTCGAGGAAGCCGGGGAGGACGGTCAAGCCGGGCAGTTCGACGATGGTGGCGCCCGGGGCCGGCGAATCGACGATGCGCCCCCCCACGAGGGCGATTTCCGGGCGCTCCACGACGCCGCCGGCGAACACGGCGCGCGCGGGGCGGAGGACGAGCGGAGGAGGTGCGATCATGGTCTCGATGTTTGGGTTGGGGGCTGGGTGGGGGGTGCGGCTGGCCGGGGCGCGGCACCTTCCGTGGCGGGGACCGGCGCGGGCTTCACACCCTTCTCCAACGCTTCGATACGCTTGGCCAGCGCGTCGACGCGCCGGGAGAGTTCCGCGACATCCGCCGCGGGAGCGGTCGTCGGTCGTGCGGCGGCTTCCTCGAGACGTTGGACCTTGGTTTCAAGTTGCTTGACGCTGGCGGGGGTGTTGAAGTCCTTGATGATCTTGTCGGCGCGGGCCGGAGGATTGATGTTCCACAACCAGATTCCCACGGCGGAGAGGAGCCCGACGGGAACCAGCGCGATGAGGAACTTCGGGAGGAAGTCGTTTCGCGTCGAACCTTCGGGCGCAGGTTCGAATACCCGGACCAGCACGATGGAGATCATGTAGAGGCCGGCCATCGGGACCGCCATCAGAATCATGGTCATCGGGTCGCCGGTGGGGGTGAAGATGCCCACGAGCGCGACGATCAGGAACACCGCCTGACGCCAGTACGTGGTCATCATCTTGGCGTTGAGGATTCCCACCCGAGCCAGGAAAAGGAGCACGACCGGTAATTGGAAGCCCAGCCCGAACGCCGCGATGATTTTGACCTTGAGGATGAGTTAGTCCTTTGCGGTTTGCAGCAACGTGGCG
>JBJTRZ010000323.1:0-8336 GCA_046076415.1 Armatimonadota bacterium | reverse complement strand
GCATCGGCAAGCACGCCGACGATCTGGCGCTCATCCGGTCCATGACCTCGGAGAGCAACAACCATGTTCCCGCGCTCTACTTCATGCTCAGCGGATCCATCCTGGCCGGTCGTCCCGGCCTCGGCAGCTGGGTGACCTACGGACTTGGCAGCGAAAACCGCAGCCTCCCCGCGTTCGTGGTCATGACCGATCCCCGCGCGCTGGTGGGAGGCGGCGCCGGCAATTGGAGCAGCGGATTCCTGCCGTCCAACTACCAAGGCGTTCCCTTCCGCAGCACCGGCCTGCCCGTGCTCAACCTCAAACCCTCGGCCGATCAGAGCGACGCGCATCAGCGGGAAAGCCTTGCCCTTTTGGGAAAATTGAACGAGGAATTCCTGCGCGGACGACCCGCCGAACAGGAACTCTCGGCGCGCATCCGCGCCTACGAGCTCGCCTACCGCATGCAGTCCGAGGCCACCGAAGCCGTCGAGATCGAAAAGGAATCCGCGTCGACCCACGCTCTATACGGCCTCGATCGCGAGGAAACCGCGTTGGTGGGCCGTCAATGCCTGCTGGCGCGTCGCTTGGTGGAGCGCGGCGTCCGTTTCGTGCAAATCTACTCCGGCGGCGGCGTGTTCGACCAGAGCTGGGACGCGCACAACGGCATGGTTCCCAACCACACCAAACGGGCCCGCGAGGTGGACGTGCCGATCGCCGGTCTGCTGACCGACCTGAAGCAACGAGGCCTCATGGACGACACGTTGGTGGTGTTCCACACCGAGTTCGGCCGCATGCCCTTCACCGAGGGCGGCACCGGACGCGACCACAATCCCAAGGCGTTCAGCGTCTGGCTCGCCGGCGCCGGAATCAAGGGCGGCACCATCCACGGCGCATCGGACGAGCTGGGATACACGGCGGCGGAGAACGTGCAGAGCGTCCATGACCTCAACGCGACGATCCTGCACTTGCTTGGGCTCGACCACACGCGCCTGACCTGGTTCGTGAATGGGCGCAACATGCGCCTCACCGACGTGCACGGCGAGTTGATCCGGCCCGTCCTTTCCTGACCAAAACGAAAGCGGCCCCGGCGCGGATTCGCCGGGGCCGTTTCACGGGTACGTTTCAGCGCAACCGGGTGCCCAGCGAAACCGCGAACCCCGACTCGCCGTCGACCTGACCCCGGAACCAGCGCGCCTCGAGCATGCGCCGGCCCCGCTCCTCGCCGACCCCCGCCGAGAGCAGGAAGTGGGTGCCGCGGTTGTCCACCTCGTTGCGGCTGAACGCGAGCCCCACGCCCCCCACCACGTAGCGTCCCTGGAACGAAGCCTTGTTCGGGCCAAAGTAGGTGCGCGATTCCAACGTCGGGGCGATTATCTGGATGCGCTGACCAGCCTGCAGCGTGTAGGTGGACCAGCGCAGGGACAGCGACGACAGGCTGCCATCGTGCTCGACGCGGGTGGTGCGCTCCACGGCGACACTGGGACCGGTGCGACTCGCCATGCCTCCCGGAAGGCCGGTGACGGTGAAGCCCCCGATCCAGACCCGTCCTCGCGGCGCGGCGTCGGGAAGTTGGGCGTGGACGGGGCCGGCGAGCCCGGCGGCGGCGAAGAGCGCCACCGCGGCGATCGGGGTCACTTGCATGGCACCAACCTTCCCCGGGAATCCGTGCAATTCTGGACAATCTTGATGGTCACGGTTTTCTCCAAGCCATTGGCCCGGAACGTCAAGGTCTCCGTCGCTTCCGAAATCCCGGCGGGCAGTTTTCTCGGCGCGAGCCACTCGCATTCGACTTCCGTCAAATGCGCTTTCTTCTCATCGTCGTAGTGCTTGATCTGTCCGGAGAGCACGGGCCCGACCAAGGTGCCTTCGGTTTGTTTGGAATCGGAGAATTGGGTTTCGTTCGCGGGCGTGTTGTTGCGAATGCGTATTTTGACGCTCCCGCTCACGCCGATCGTGGTGCTCCCGAGTGCGCTGACATCGAAATCCTTGGGCGACATGTTCTGGCAGAACCGGTATTTATGGTTATTGAAACAACCGGCACCATCGATGTCGAGAATTGCCCGCTCGTCGATGCACGCCGACGACTTACCGTCGGTGCCGAACGTCCACTGGTAGCAGGGCGTGTTGACGAACTCCACGAAACGTTGCGGCGCGCACAGGGCTTTCGCTCCCACGCGCCCCAGGGCTTTGTCGTCGAAATCGTCGCAGGCCGAAACCGCGGGATCGTTCGTCGCCAACTGCAGCGCCGTGTAGACCTTTCGTTCGCACGAGAGTTCGAGCCGGGTTCCCGTACGGGCGCAGCAGTTTTTCGTGCCGACCGACCGACCGGTGGTCGAACCAAAGTCCATGCCATCGGCATCGGGAAACGGTTTGCAGTCGACCTGCACGTCCACGGTGGCCGGTGCTTCCGTCGCGGGTCGCAACGCTCCGGAAAGCGTCGCGAACGCCATGGGTTGGGTATCGGAGAGCTGCGCGAACATCCCCACTTGGGCGGGAACATTCAAACCCGCGGGAATCTGAACGATTCCATCGAGACCCACTTGAATCATTTGGTCTCCGATGCGTGCGTAATGTCCCGTTGCCGGAATCGGGCCGGAGACCACCTTATCCGGCAGGAACCGGGTTCCAACGGCCTCCTCGTTGGCCCTGCGCGCGGGATCGAGCAATTGGATATAGCCGCTCGGTGCGGGTTGGTGGATGCGGTAGACGATGCGCACGGAGCGCGAAAGGTTGCTGGCGGCCGGAGGCACCAAGCCGAGGTTGCCCCCGGTGCAGGCGGTGGCCAGCGCCCCGCCGAGGGCGAGTGCGAAGAGCGACGCGCGGCGAAGGCGCGCGAGGTCGATCGGTTTCATTGCGGGCACCCCACGGTGTAGTTCCACGCCGTGCCGCTCAGATCGGCGGTCACGACGACACGAATGATGGTGGAAAGGCAACTGGCGGTGAGGGTGACCGTCCGCTGGCCGCTGACCTTGCCGCCGGTGTCGAAGAGCAGGTCGCCGTCGGCGAACACTTGGAATTGGTCGGGGATGCTGAACGCGTTGTAGCGGAACGTGAACGATCCGGGTTTTCCAAGATCGTAGACATTGGTGAAGATGCCTTGACGGCCGCTGTTTTGCTGGTCCTGGCACTGCCCGATCGGTGTTTGCTCGGCCACCCAGGATCCATCGGCGTCGCGCGTCGTTCCCGGCGCGTTGCGCAGTTTCCACCGCCCGCCTTGGATCGACGTTCCCGAAACCAGCCCCGTGAACTCGATCAGATCACCCGACGTCGCCGTGCCCGACAAGAACACATTGCCCCCGGAGTCGATGAAACCCGTCAAATCCACGTTGCCCGTCTCGCGGGACGCCGCGAAACCGCGGATGCCCGTGGGATCCGAATCCTTGCGCGGCTCGACCTGGGCATTCGCGGCCGAATACGACACCGGATCGATCTCGGCGAGCGAAACCCCGAGACCCGCCGGGAAGTTGGCGACCGTCGCGCCGGCGAGCTTGCCGGTCACACCCAGGATCAGGAACGGCGTGATCAAACCGTCGAGGATGGGCTTGCCATCCCGCAGGAACACCGGCGCGAGGCCCGTGCCCGCCAGCGCCGTCCGAACGATGCGTTGCCCCAGCGCGGAAACCTTGCGCTCGAACACCGGACGCCCCACCGCTTCGAGCAGACGACCGGCCCAGCCGCCCTGGGCTCCCTTCGCCCAGTCCGACAACGCGGTCGTGGCGGCCAAGGCTTTCGCCTTCGTCGCCTCGTCGAGTCCGGGCGGGGGCTCCTGCTGGCGCGTGGAGCGCATCGCGGGTCGCGCCGAGCGGTTGGTGCCCTGCTGGGTGTTGCCCCCGACCGTGAAACTCACCACGCCATCGCGCAAGCCGCTTGCGGTCCCGGTGAAGAAACCCACCACCTGCGAGTCCGCCAACTGGGTGGTCTCGAACGTGTTCCCTTCCACCGTCGCGCCGCCCACGTACGCCCCACCGGGTTGGTAGAACTTGAACGTCGCCCGGTCCGGCTCCCAGAAGATGCGCACGAACGCACCGTTCTCCTCGTGCTCGATGCGCACGGGCAAACCTTGACCGTCGAACACCGTCCGCGTGCCGCTCGCGGGATCCCGATCCCAGTACAGCGACTGCGTCACCCGATCCGGCGCCCCGCTTGCGTCCTGAACTCCCCAAAGCGCCACGAATGCACCGATTCCGGTTCCGAGGAAGCCCAGGTACGACGTTTGCACGCCCCGGTCCGTCGTCAACACGCTTCGCGTCGTATTGACCTGCAATCGCTCCCGCGTGAACACATTGTCGCGGAAGGGATCGGAAATCAATCCTCCTCCGCTGCACCCGGCGGCCACCGCGCCGGCGATGCCCGCTCCGGTCCACGCGAGCACCGCGCGCCGGGTCACCGGCGGCCCGCTCGGGGCTGCTCCCCGTTCCTCGTCCATGCCCTTCCTCCTCCGCGCGGATCCTCCGCGGTCCCCGCCAAACTCCGATCGGTGCCGGAGATGACACGGCATTGTACGCAGGTTTCCCTCCGCTGGGCGCCGACTGTGCGGAACTTCACGGGGACGTTTGCGTTGACATGCGTTGACGGCGGTCCGAGGAGAATGCACATGGCGACAACGGTCATCTACGGCGGAACGGGCGGAATTGGCGCGGCGGTCGCGAGGGCCCTGCGATCCGAAGGCGGGACGGTGCATTTGGTGGCGCGCGACGCCGACCGCCTGGCCTCGCTGGCCGGCGAGATCGGGGCATCCACGACCGTCGGAGATGTCACCGACCCGGATTTGCACAAACGTGTCGCAGCCGACGCGGGCGAATCGGTTTCCGGATTGGTCTACGCGGTGGGCACCATCAATCTCAAGCCACTGGCCCGCCTGGGCGCCGAGGACTTCGCGCGCGACTACGCCGTGAATGTGACCGGAGCGGCGCTCGCCGTGCAGGCCCTCTCCGCCGCCCTCAAACGGGGAGAGCAACCCGGGTCGGTGGTCCTCTTCTCCAGCGTTGCCGCCGCCCAAGGCTTCTCGTTCCACGCATCCACCGGCGCCGCCAAAGCGGCGGTCGAAGGTTTGGTCCGCTCGCTGGCCGCCGAACTCGCCCCGCGCATCCGGGTCAACGCGGTGGCACCGTCCCTCACGCGCACCCCGCTGGCCGCGGCGTTGACCGCCCGCGAGGAGGCCGCGGCTGCGATCGCGGCATTGCATGCCCTCCCGCGCCTCGGGGAAGCCGACGACATCGCCGCCGCGGTCCGGTACCTCCTATCCGATCAAGCGTCCTGGACCACCGGCCACGTGCTGGCGGTGGATGGGGGCCGATCGACCCTGCGTCCCAAGGGCTGATCGGGTGACCCGCAAGGAAAACCTGCCCACCAAGGACTGCGCCGCCTGCGGACGACCGTTTGCATGGAGGAAGAAGTGGGAACGGTGCTGGGACGAGGTGCGATTCTGCTCCGACCGATGCCGCGGTGTTGGAAAACGGCAGGCATCCACCGGAAACGGATCGAACTCCTCCACGAACGCCTGAACCCAAGCGTCACACAACTTGGGTATTTCCCGAATTCGGCATCGGCGGTACGATCGGGCAGGAATCAAACATGCCTGTCGCACTCGGCCCCTTGGGTCAAATCGCGCTGACCGTCGATGACGTGGATGTCGCGGAAACCTTCTATACGCAAGCCCTCGGGCTGCGACGGTGGTTCCGGTTCGGCGATCTGCTCTTCCTCGATTGCGCCGGGGTCCGACTGCTGATCGAAAAATCGTCCACGACGCCGTTCACGCCGGCATCGTCGATCTTGTATTTCCGAGTTCCCGACATCTCGGTCGCCCGGGAAGCCCTCGCCGCGCGCGGCGTCGAATTCACCGACGAACCCCACCTCGTCGCGCCAATGGAAGACCACGACTTGTGGATGGTTTTCCTGCGCGATCCCGCGGGCAACCCGCTCGCCCTGATGCAGGAGGCGCCCAAGGGTTGGACCCCGTCCGGAGGCACCGCATGAACCGATTCATACCCGGTGGGCTCATCGCCGCCCTTGCCGCCGCAGGCGCCACCTCCGCCGCCCTCCTGCAGGGCAAAGGCGCGCTCGAACCCGTGATCGAGCCCGCGTCGCACCAATTCCGCAAGGTGGTCGTCAACGAAAAATCCGACTTCGAAGCCGCCTGCGCCGCCGACATCGACGGCGACGGCCGCCTCGATATTGTCTCCGGCGACACGTGGTACCAAGCTCCCGGCTGGGCCCCGCACCGCTTCCGCGAGATTTCGGTCTGGGGACGCGGGCCGGGCTCGAGCGGGTACCGCGGCAGCTTCGCCGAGTTGCCCTACGATGTCAATGGCGACCACCGCACCGACATCGTGTCCTCCGACTACGCCACCGGCGAAATTTTCTGGCACGAGAATCCCGGCCCAAGTGGCGAGGGCCTATGGACACGGCACTCCATCGCCAAACCCGGCAGCGCCGAGACCAGCGTGGTCGCCCCGATCGCCGGACGTGGGACGCGCGACATCTTGCCCAATGTCGCCGGTAAGGTCGTCTGGTACGAACTGCGCGACCCGGGCCCCCGGCACCGCTGGATCGAGCATGCGGTGGGCTCCCAAGGCGCCGGCCATGGCATCGGACACGGAGATGTCGACGGCGACGGACGCACCGATCTGATCACCCCGACCGGATGGTGGCGCAACATCGATGCGCCAAACGACCGGTGGGAGTGGCGGCCGGAGGTCGCCTGCAAGCCCGGCGACCTGGGCATCTCGACCCCGGTGCACGACTTCGACGGCGATGGCGACAACGACATCGTGTTCGGCAGCGGACATCAATACGGGCTGTACTGGCTGCGCAACCTCGGTGACGGAAAGTGGGAGCAACTGCCGATCGACACGACCGCATCGCAGTTCCACGCGCTGAGCCTGATCCGCTTCGATCGGCGCGGCGAACCCATGGTGCTCACCGGAAAACGCTACCTCGCCCACGACCACGACCCGGGCGCCGAGGAGCCCCTCGCGCTGCTCGCCTATCGGTACGACCGCAAGGCGAAGGCGTGGCGCAAGCAGGTCCTCGACACGGGCACCACCGTGGGCACCGGGTTGCTGCTCGGCACCGCCGACCTGCGCCGCACCGGGCGAATCGATGTCATCGCGCCCGGAAAGAGCGGACTCTATCTGTTCGAAAACCTCGGACGGGCACCCAAAACGGCGCGGTAACTCCGTCCGCGACCCCGCCGCCGGCCCGGCATTCCCGACCCACCACCTCGCACATCATCAATCGTCGTCGTCGTCCGCCACCGGCCGCCACCGGGTGCTCGGGAACGGCTCCCGGGGCCGCTGCACGCCCCATACCGCACGGGCAACCACCTCCGCCGAAGCCCGATCCACGTCGGACCAGTCCATTCCCGCGCACGCCTCGGCCAAGCGACGCGACGCACCCGTCAACGCCCGCGCGGGTGGGTTCGCCTGATCCAGCGGGACTCGGTTCGTCAACGCCGTGTAGGGCGTTGGATCAATCCTGTCGGTGAAACAGTCGCGCATCGCGTCCGCGGTGCGGTCGAAACGGTGCATCGGCGCAAGCCCCAACACCAATCCGATCGTACGGAGCAGCGAAGTATGGTTGTACCGGGTCGAGACCACCGCCCCTCGGCGTGTGTACGGGGAGATGCAGAATGCCACCGTTCGATGGCCGTCCACGTGGTCGATCCCCAATTGCGAGTCGTCCTCGATCACCAGGATCAATGTCTCGCGCCAAAACCTCGAGCGCGAAAGCCCCTCCACGATCCGCCCGAGCGCCAAATCGTTGTCGGCAACCGCCGCGCGCGGAGTCGGTCCACCGGGACGCGTGCCCATCGTATGGTCGTTGGGAAGCAGCAGGATCGACAGATCCGGCAGGTTCCCCTCGCGTTCGAACCGCGCGAGATCCTTCAAGTACGTGTCGGCGCGCCACTGATCGGGCACGGTGGATGGGAAACCAATGTAGGTGGGATGGAGATGCGGACGCAGCGCCGCGTTGTCGGTGCCGGATTGGATGGTGTACGACGGCATCCCGCGTTTCCAATCCGCCATCAACTCCGCCCAAGTCGCCCCGGACTTGCCCGAGGCCGTATGGACGATGCGGGGACGGTTCACCATTTCGCCGTACACCCGGACCGTCTTGCCCGCCTTGAGGGCCGCGTTCCACAGGTAGCCGGACGGGGCACCCGACAAAGGATCCCCGCCGTCGTAGGGGTACGACCGCGCGTGGGCGTCGTAGTTCTGCTCCAAATACCCGTTGGCGACCCCGCTCACCGTCCACTGGTGGCCGTCGGCACTGTTCGTCCCGCTCGTGTACGTGTTGTCGAGCGTTACGAACCCCCGCGCGAGCGCATGGTGATTCGGGCTGACTTCCTCGGGGAA
>JBJTRZ010000322.1:0-2991 GCA_046076415.1 Armatimonadota bacterium | reverse complement strand
CGAACGCCGATAGGGCGTTGGCGGCATCGCCGACCGCCGCCTGTCCCTTGCCGTCGTAGCCGAAGCCGGCGGTCTTGAGGATGGCCGGGTAGGGGAACTCCTCGAGGTCGGCCTCGGAGTGCACCGGCCGGAAACGGGCGGTGGGAACTCCGGCGGAGGAAAGGAACGACTTTTCCCGCACCCGGTGCTGCGTGGTGTGCAGCACGTTCCCACCCGGCCGGACGGGCGCCCAGCGTGCGGCGGCCGCGGTGGCTTCGGAGGAAACATTCTCGAACTCGAAAGTGACCACGTCCACGGATTTCGCGAACGCCTCCACGGCTTCGAGGTCGGTGTAGACGCCGTGGACTTCGCGGGCTCCCGCCTGTGCGCACGGAGTCGGAGGCGTGTCGGGAGAATACGTGGCGACTCGGTAGCCCATGCGGATCGCGGATTGCGCAGCCATGCGGCCGAGTTGTCCGCTGCCAAGGATGCCGATGACGGAGCCGGGGGGCAGTGCGTTCACGCTCGGCATTCTACCGGTTCCGCTCGCCCGACGACGCCACGGTGCTCGTTCAATTGCCGGTATTTCCGATATCGCAATCTTTCATACCTGTGCACAATACGGGATTCATCCACGAAATAATGCGGACTTGTGTATTCCGAGATAGTGTCGAATCAATTACCCCAGCCCGGTAAATGTCGTGGTTTGAAATAGGCGGAGGGGTATTTCAAGGGATTCCAAATCGATTCCCGTCGGCTTCGCAAAAATACCGGGATTCAACCCGGCAATTCGGACAGGAGAGGGAAATGAACGAAGTGATCGAGCCGCAGGGCGCGATTGCCGGCAATTGCTGGACATCGCGGCTTCGGCGGATGTTTGGTAAAGCGACGGTGGCGCTTGCGGCGCTGGCGCTGGTCGGGGGCATCGCGCATGCCCAAAACCTCCCCGGGGGTATCTACACGACGGACAAGACCGGCACCAAGGTGAATGGCAACGTTTTCCTCGACTGCGAGGACGTTTACCTCAACGGGGGTCCGCAAAACGATCAGGGAAACGGCTTGCCGGACGGCCAGTATTATTTTCAGGTGACGGACCCGAGCGGACAAGTTCTACTGACGACGGACCCGATCGTCAATCGCCGCGTGAATGTGATCGGAGGCCGTATCTACGGTTCGATCTCCGATGGTGACGGGGTAGGTCGTCCCAACGGAGATTTCAACCCCGCCAACACAAGCCAAGGCGTCAAGCTCGCGCCGTTCGACGAATCTCCGAACAACGGCGATGTTCACAAGGCTTGGTTGACGCGAATCTCCGACTACGATCCGGCCAAGGGCCGCTTCGGCTTCATTCCTTCGAAATCCAAGACCGACAACTTCAAGTGCGTGCACGACGATGGTGGGCCGGGTGACAAGATCGCCACGGTCGTGGTCGAGAAGTACCGCGACCGGAACGGCAACGGCGTTCGCGACGACGAGGAAACCCCGCTCAACGGTTGGGAGTTCAAGGTGGTCGTCAAGGACGCCAATGGCGACACCATTCTCGACACCTCCGTCGTGTCCGGCGCCACGGGTACTCCCGGGGCGGGCTACGCGGTCGCCACGGTGATCGATCCGGATGGCAGCACGCCGTTCCCGCTGTCCGTTGAAGTGACCGAGGTGGCGCAGGCCGGCTGGAAGCAGACCGAACCGGCGTCGGGCGGCCTCACCGGCACGATTGAGTTCAAGGATGGTTTTGCGGCGTTCCGCTTCGGCAATGCCAAGACGCTGAAACTTTCGGGCACCAAGTTCTACGACAAGACGCCCGACGGTGTTTTCACCATCGGCGACTTCGGCATCGCGGGCTTCACGATCAATGTGTCGATCAATGGCTCGCTCGCGGAATCCCCGGTGTCCGGCCTGCTCGGCGCTTGGACCACCGGATTCGAATATGTCGAAGGCTCCACCTACTCGGTCTCCGAGGCCCCGGTCTCGGCGCCGTGGGTTCAGACCGGCCCGACGCCGTCCACCTACACCGGTACGCTCGACGGCGGAGATGACGAGCCCTACGCCAATGGCGTTTCCGGACTCGACTTCTTCAATGTCAAGTACGGCAACGGAGGCGGGCTCACGCTCGGATTCTGGTCCAACAAGAACGGTGCTTCGTTGCTCGCGGCGGATGACTTCGCGCTGCTGACCAGCCTCAATCTGCGCAGAGCCAATGGCATTGACCGTGAATTCACGGCCTCCAACGCGACCAACATCAAGGACTTCCAATCGTGGCTCCTGAACGCCACGGCCACGAACATGTCCTACATGCTCTCGGCGCAACTGGCGGCCATGACGATGAACGTTTACAACGGCAAGGTGGACGGCACGTGGTACATCTACGCGCCCGGCACCACGTCGGCGAACCTGCTCGGCTACGCCACCGTGAATGCGGTCATGGCGGAAGCGAACACGTTCCTCGGCGCGAACGCCGTCGTGGTGAACGCGGGCCCGGTGCGCACGCTCGGCGAAGCGATCAAGAACGCGCTCGACAACGCGAACAACAATCGCAACTTCGTGCTTCCCACCCCGTAATCGGGAACGGAACACAACGGCGGGCCGGGGATCCTCCCCGGCCCGTTTTTTCGTGCGTCCCCGGTGTTCAATCCGCCGAATCGGTGAATCGACGCGCGCGATGCGTGCCGTACGCTGTCGCCGCGCAGTCCCCCGACCCGGAGGCGATGCGCATGGGTGGAAACGATCGCGGAAGGCCCCATCGGCACGACCGGGATCGGGAAAAGGAGATCACAATGCACATTCCAATCCGATGGAGGGCCCTGCAATCGCTGTGCGGGCGCCTCGCGGACGGATCGGAGGGTGCGGCACGGCGGACATTCCTGAAATGGGCCGCCGCCGCACTCCTGATGGTGGCGTCCGCGAACACCGCGCTCGCCAGCTACTCGGGGGCCATCTACACGACCACGTTCGAGGGAACCACGGTCAACGGCAACAATTATCCCGACCGGGAGTCGGTCTACCTCAACGGCG
>JBJTRZ010000321.1:0-1743 GCA_046076415.1 Armatimonadota bacterium | reverse complement strand
CCGTGCACGACATGCACGACATCTTCTTCGGGTACGGACATCCATTCGCGGAAGTTCGCCGGGGGGCGGTCCAGCCCGATGGTACGCAACAGGAATCGTTCGCGACTATCCACCGAGACTCCCGATCGACCGACATGTCCGCTGCGCATCGGCATCCCACCCCACGAATCGGGAGCCACGCGTGCCAGTCCTTGTCCGACCTGGTCGCCCAATTGAACCCAGTCGGATTCGGGCAAAAGCAAATCGACCCGAATCCCGTGGTGGTGATCCCTCGACAGCGCGTCGTCGAGCCCCAGCACGTCCGAACCATGTCCCAAGTACCCAACCGTCGATCGGCCAAGAACCTCGGGGAACTCCCGTTCGAGCCACGGTAGCACGATCGCCTCGGCGTATTCCCGGCTCAAGGCACGGATATCCCGCGTATCGTCCATGGGGACCGGTTTCGGCGATCGGACCCCGTTCTCCTAGTTTTCCGCGAAGGCGATCACAGGGATGGTGGGATGCCCGTTGGCCACGGCCCGTTCGGCATTGGTACAACGGACCATGGATCCCGTTTTCCCTTCCATTGGTGCACCGGGCCACTGGCTTTCGGACGAGGCGATCGCCGCGTGCGTGGAGGCGACACTGGGAGCGCGCGACCTCGGCGGGAGCAACGTGCTGGCCATCATCCCGGACTCCACGCGAACCGCTCCGCTGCGTGCCGTCTTCCAATCCCTCCACGAGCACTTGAAACGGCGCAATTCGCGCTGCGATGTCATGGTGGCGCTCGGAACACACGCACCCATGGCCGAGGACGCGATTCGACAGCGCCTGGGGATCACCCTCGAGGAAAGGAACTCGGTGTATTCCGACGTTGCATTCCTGAACCACGCCTGGAACGATCCGTCGGCACTGCGCCATTTGGGAACCTTGTCCTCCGCGGAAATCGCTTCGCTCTCCGGCGGGCGCTTCGCGATGGACGTGCCGGTCACCGCCAACGCGAAATTGCTGGATTACGATCACATCGTGATCATCGGGCCCGTATTTCCCCACGAGGTCGTCGGATTTTCCGGTGGCAACAAATACCTGTTCCCCGGGGTTTCGGGCCCCGAGGTCCTGAATTTCTTCCATTGGCTGGGAGCGGTCATCACCAGCCCCGCCATCATCGGTGTTGCCCGGACCCCCGTGCGCGAAGTTATCGACCGTGCGGCTCGCATGGTGCCAACCCCGAAGTCCGCGCTTTGCCTGGTTGTTGCGGACGGAGGCATCGTCGGCATCTTCGGAGGCGATGTCGAACCCGCTTGGCAATCCGCCACCGAGCACTCCGCCAAACACCACATACGGACCTTCGATCGCCCGTTCTCCACCGTACTGGCGTGCGCCCCGACGATGTACGACGAATTATGGGTGGGCGCGAAATGTATGTACAAACTCGAGCCGGTGGTGGCCGACGGCGGGGAATTGATCATTCATGCTCCGCATATCGACCGTATTTCCATCGCCCACGGCGCGCAGATCGAACGCATCGGGTACCACTGCCGCGACTACTTCCTCGGGCAGTGGGAAAAATTCCGGGAGATTCCCTGGGGCGTGCTCGCACATTCCACCCATGTCCGCGGAGTGGGCACGTTCCGCGACGGTATCGAGCACTGCCGGATCCGCGTGACGCTGTCGACGGGCATACCGGAGGAAACCTGCAAGCGAATTGGGCTGGGATATCGGAACCCGGAAAGTATCGATCCCGAGTCGTTCGCCGGCCGCGAA
>JBJTRZ010000320.1:0-2276 GCA_046076415.1 Armatimonadota bacterium | reverse complement strand
GGTTTCCCAGTTCCGCCAGCGCCTTCTCGGCATCGGCCGGAGGCAACGCCTTCCCGTGCCAACCCGGGGCGTCGGAGAGGAACGAGACCCCGCCTCCCTTGAAGGTACGGGCCACGATGCACACCGGGGATCCGGTATGCGCCACGGCCTCGGCATACGCCGCATCGATCGCCGCCACATCGTGGCCATCCACCACGATCGTCTTCCAACCGAACGCTTGCGCGCGGGCAACGTGCACATCGAGATCGTGACCGACCTGCGTGGCGCCCCGTTGGCCCAAACGATTGCCATCGATGATCGCGATCAAGTTGTCCAGACCATGGTCCGCCGCCACGGCCATGGCCTCGTACACGGACCCTTCGGCCATTTCCGAGTCGCCGAGGACGCACCACACGCGATACGGCAGATGCTCGATGCGCTTGCCCGCGAGCGCGACTCCGGCGGCGATGGCCAGACCTTGGCCGAGCGAGCCCGTCGCCGCGTCGACATGCGGAATCAACGGCGTGGGATGGCCCTCGTAAATGGAACCGAACTTTCGAACGCTGAGGAGTTCCTCCTCGGTGATGGCATCCGCCGCACGGTACATCGCGTACAGCACGGGGCAGGCGTGCCCCTTGCTGAAGATCAGGTGGTCGTTGTTGGGATGGTGCGGGTCCGCGTAGTCGTAACGCAGATAGGACGCTTGCAGCACCGCCATCAGGTCGGCGGCCGACATCCCCGACGTGGGATGGCCGCTGCCCGCCGCGGTGGTGCAGCGGATGCTGTCGGCACGCAGTTGGCGCGCCAAGTCGGTCCAAAGGGCGATCTGTTCCTGAGTGGGCATGTTGGTGGAATTCCTGAAATTTCGCGCCGAGGGCGCCGCGCCCATCATACCGCAGGGCGAAAGCCCGGTTGGCTCACCCGACGTGCGAACGGCCGCCGGAAAACCGGCGGCCGTTCGTCGATGGCCGCCGAGGGTCAGGCGAGCGCCTTGACCGCCTCCAAAACCTTGGCGACATGTCCCTCGACCTTCACCTTCGGGAACACCGCGGCCACCACTCCATCCTTGCCGATCACGAACGTCGTTCGCTCGATGCCCATGTATTTCTTGCCGTAGTTGGACTTCTCCACCCACACCCCGTACGACGCGCACAGCGCGCCATCGGCATCGGAGAGCAGCGGAAAGTTCAGTCCGTACTTCGACACGAACTTGGCGTGCGACGACGACGAATCGCGCGAGACGCCGAGAATGGCGGCCCCGGCGGCGGCGAACTCGCCCGCCAGGTCCCGAAATCCGCATGACTCGGTCGTGCAACCCGGCGTGTCGTCCTTCGGATAGAAGTAGAGCACCACCGCCTGTTTTTCGGCGAAATCCGCCAACGAAACAACGACATTTTCGTCCTGCGTGGCCGCGCTGAACGCGGGCGCCGTTTGACCAACCTCGGGTCGAGCCATTTCCTTCAAACCTTTCCCTGCGGGGCGACTCGCGGCACCCACGCAACATCCTCCACGCCTGCTTCCGCATTTGCGGCGCGCGCGAGCACGAACAACAAATCCCCCATCCGGTTGAGCGCACGTGCCACGAGCGGATTCATTCCCTCCCCCGCGTCGTCCACAGCGCTCCAGCATCGCCGCTCCGCCCTCCGGACCACCGTCCGGGCGACATGCAGCGCAGCCGCTCCTCGGGAGCCTCCCGGCAGGATGAATGTTCGCAGCGCCGGCGAGCGCGCTTCCCAGCGGTCGATCGCAGCCTCGAGCAACTCGATGTCCTCCAACGCGATCCGCCGGATGCGGGTTCCCGCCCCGACGTCGATCGGAGTGGCCAGATCCGCCCCCATTTCGAAACACAACGATTGCAACTCCGACACGGTCTCGCGCAAGTCCCCCGCGAGCCATACCGCCGCCATCCCCAGCGCCGCGTTCGCCTCGTCGACCGTGCCGTACGCCTCGACCCGAAGGTCGGTCTTGGAAACCCGACTCCCGCCGTAGAGTCCGGTTTCCCCCGTGTCGCCCGTGCGCGTGTAGATCCTCACAATGTCAGTATAATCGAACCGTCCGGCGACCCGTTCGCCGCGTGAACCCACCGCCCCGATCGTGCGTCCCTCCTTGGGAACCCCGCGGCGCCGCGGGTTGTCCTTCAAGCAACGTCCCGCAAATCAGGAAACGATGAAGCCAGCCATTTTCCCCCTCGCCCTCGCCGCCCTCGCGATCGCCGTGCCGGCCGTGGCCCAGACGCCCGCAGCACCGCCCCTCACTTTGGATCGCGCGATCGAGATCGCCGTCGAGCGGCAACCGAC
>JBJTRZ010000319.1:0-6932 GCA_046076415.1 Armatimonadota bacterium | reverse complement strand
GAGCTTCCGCAGGGGCGGCGAAGGCGTCGTCGAAAGGATTGGCCGCAACTTCCGCTTCAGCGGCGGGAGCCGGAGCCTCGCCGAAGAGCGACGGCGGCAACGGCACGGAGGTATCCACATCCCACTGCGAAGCGATTCCGTTGTCGGCCGGCTCGGCATTGCCGAACAGATCGGCTTCCCCGCTTTCGATCAAATCCATCAGGACGGCGGCGACTTCGCGCTTGTCATCCTCGGCGGCATCGAGGCCCAGGCCGAGCTTTTCCGCGATCGCCCGCGTCAGGTTGTCTCCGCCGAGCGGTATGGTGCGCGGGAACCGGAGGGTACCGTTCTTGAAGATTCCCACATCGGTGAGCGAGAACCCAATGTTGACCACGACCACGTTCTTCTGGTCGTACCCCTCCTTGGAGAGGTTGATCAACGCGCGACCGGCGGACAGCGGCTCGACGTCGACCGCGAACGGCTCGAGGCCGGCGGCCTTCAAGGTTTCGATGTGGCGCGTGATCATGTCGCGCTGCGCCACCGCGATCAGCACCTCCATCGGCGCGTTCGGGTCGGCATCCGCCACGGGATCGTCGATCTTCTGGTAGGAAAGCTCGACCTCGCTCGCGGGAAACGGGACGTACTGCTCGATTTGCCACTTCATGGTTTCGGCGAGCTCGCCGGCCGACATCTTCGGCACCTCGACGACCCGCACCACCATGGCGGCGGCACCCCCCACGGACACGACGCACTTGCGGCTGCGAACCCCGCTCTTGGCAAGCAAGGACTTGATCGCGGTTCCGAGCAATTTCGGATCCACGACGACTCCTTGGGAGATCAGGCCCTCGGGAGTGTTGTCGATACCCAGCGCGGTGACCTTGAGGCCGCTTCCGGCACCGGACACCTCAACCGCCTTCATTTGGCCCGTACCGATGTCGATGCCGACAAAACTTCCGCCCGTGGGCTTGTATCGCTTGATCGGGACCGGGGTGGGCTTGGGTGCCGCCTTCGTTGCGCCGCCTTTTCTCGCCACTACGCAAGTCCTTTCCGGAACATCCCGAGACGGGGTGCTCCAAGTACGGGCCATTCTAGCACGGGGCCAATTTCACTGTCAAGGAAGGGACGACCGCCGCCGGGGCAGGGATGCGCCGCTGTGGAACCTCTTATTTTCACCGGCTTTCCCACTTCCCTCCGCGGCCACCCAAATCCCATTTCAGCCGGATTTTCTCGAAGAAACCCGGGCCACCGGCATCGACGAGGCGCAGGTTCCAACGACACCGCGAAACGCGAACGGTATCGCCCGGCGAGAGCGGGATCTCATCCTGACCATCGGCGGAAGCAACGACCGGATCGCGGTGATCTCCGTGGAAACGCAACGAAACCGCGGAATCCGCCGGGACGATCAGCGACCGTGCGCTGAGCGTGTGGGCCGCGATGGGCGTGACGATCAGCGCGGGGACGTCGGGATGGACGAGCGGCCCTCCGGCGGAGAGGGAGTAGGCGGTGGATCCGGTGGGAGAGGCGACGATCACGCCGTCGGCGGCGTAGTCGGCCACGGGTTCATCGTCGATGACCGCCATGATTCTGGCCATGCGCACGGCGCGGCTGGCCACCACCACATCGTTGACGGCGAGGAGCCGCGTGGTGGAATCGCCCATGGCGCGCACGATCTCGGCGGAGAGCATGAGGCGCTCGTGGATTCTGGACCGCCCCTCCAATGCGTCGACCACGGCCGTTTCAACCCCGTTCTCGGCGACCTCCGTGATGAATCCGAAACGTCCGAGATGAACGGGAAGGATCGGTATCCCTCGGGGAGCGATTCGCCGTGCGGCGGAGAGCAGGGTTCCGTCGCCCCCGAAGACGACCGCCAGGGGAACGGCCGCGCAATCGTCACCGAGATCGGAAAGTCTGCTCCACGCGATTCCCCGTCGATTCAGGAATTCCGCCAGTCGATCCGCCGCGGCGAGGGCGTCCGGTTTGTCGGGATTGGCGTGGAGCACCACCGGGCCGGGAACATCCCCCACCCCATCGGTCACGGGTTCCACGTCAGGGTTTGGGCTTTCGCGGGTCGCCCGGCGCTGCCGGCTTGGCGGTCGTGTTGCCGAACCGTGCCAAATTGGCCTTGGCGTCCGCGAAATTCGGATCGGCCGCCAGCGCCGCCTTGTAGGCTGCGATCGCTTCGTTGATCTGGCCTTTGCGCTCGTACAACACTCCGAGGTTGTTGTGGGCAGGCGCATGCTTGGGGTCCCGCTTCACCGCATCCAGGAACGCTTCCAAGGCTGCTTCCGCACGGTTGCGTTTGAGTTCGATCAGACCGATCGCGTTGAGGGGCGCGCCGCTGGCGGGTTTCAATCGCGCCATATCCCGATAGATGGCGACCGCCTCTTGTTCCTTTTTATCGGAGACGAGGGCCACGGCAAGATGCTCGCGGGTTTCATAGTCGTTCGGGTCGGCACCGGCGGCCTTGCGCCATGCCGCGAGTGCGCCGGTGGCATCGGCGGACTTGTCGAGGGCCATGGCGAGGTTCCTCCAACCCAGCGCAACCCTCGGCTTGACCTCGGTGGCGGTGCGGAACCGGGCCGCGGCATCGCCGTACCGCTCGAGCCGGTAGAGAACGAACCCGGCATTGAGCAACGCCTCATGGTAGCGGGGGTCGATCGCCAGGGCTTTGTCGTAGGCTTCGAGCGCCTCGGGCAAGCGATCCATCCGGGCCAGGATGACTCCTTGGTTGTAGCGGGCTCCCGCATCCTTGCGGAGCGTGGCGTCGGCGTCGGGCGCGGCCGCACGGTCCGCGGCGGCGCCGAATGCCGCCTGGGCTTCGTCGTCGCGACCAGAGCGCGCGTAGGCGTGCCCTAGGTGCAGGAGGACCTCGTAATTGCCGGGATCCTTCCGCCGGGCGGATTCGAAGGCGGAGACGGCGGCACCGACATTGCGTGCGCGCAATTCCACCTTTCCAAGTGCCACCCAAGCGGCAATATTGCCGGGCAGAGCCACGGTACCGGCGCGCAGGGCGGATGCGGATTCGGCGTCCCGGCCCAATCGCTGGAGGGCGAGTCCGTGGTTGATCCGGGCCTGCCCGTCGGCGGGACGCAATTTGACCACCATCCGGTAGGCCGATTCGGCGCGGACGAAGTCACCGAGCCGCCAGCACGCGAATCCGAGGCTGTTGTGCGCGTCCGCGCTTGCCGGTTGCAATTTGGTCGCTTGTTCGAGCAGACCGATCGCACGGCGGGTGTCGGCGGTGGTGCGGCCTTTGCGCAACAGCAGCGCGTTGCCCAGGTTGGTGCAGGTTTCGGCGACCTTCGGCCGGAGCGCCAGAGCGGTTTCAAGGTGCTTGACCGCGCGATCGGGGTCTCCGGTTCGGATCAGCAGGAATCCCAGCCATCCATTGAAATCCGCGTCCTTGGGGTCGGCGGCGACCGCCTTTTCCATTTCCGTGACCGCGGTGGCGAGATCGCCATTGCGAAAGGCATCCCGTGCCTTTTGATACGCGGCGCTGCCGGGACGTTGCGCGTCCTGGAATGCCGACGCGCCCGGCACGAGCGTGCCGACCACGGAAATCGAAAGGGAAGCGATGACGAGCGTACGGTGCATGGCTAACCACCTTGCGGCGACTTCGCCGCGTCGAACGGCCGTGGCGCGGGGCCGATCAGCCGCGGAACAGATCCTGATCCCGCCCCAAGTACCCGCGCATGCGCAGCACGGCTTGCGTATGCAGTTGGTAGACGCGGGATTCCGAGACAGAGAGGACCTTGCCGATTTCCTTGAACGTGAGTCCCTCGTAGTAGTAAAGGGCGATCACGAGCCGTTCCCGCTCGGGCAACCGGTCGATCGCGGTGCCGAGTTGACGGATGCGTTCCCGCACTTCGACATCGCCCGACGGCGAGGCGGAATCGTCGGGAACGACATCCCCGAGGTGCAGTTTTTCCCCACCATCGCCGCCGATGATCACGTCGTCGAGCGACATGACCGAGCCGCGTCCGGCGTTGGAAACCATCTTGGCGAGGTCGTCGACGGTGATCCCGAGGTGTGCGGCGATTTGCTCTTCGGAGGGTGGCGTGCCGTCGCGCTTTTCGAGTTCGTGGAATGCTCGTTCGAGGTTGCGGGATTGTTCGCGCACGGACCGGGGAACCCAGTCGTCCTCGCGCAGGCTTTCCAGAATGGCGCCGCGGATCAAGGCGATGGCGTAGGTTTCGAACTTCACCTGACGGCCGGGATCGAACTGGTCGACGGCCTTGATAAGGCCCATCGCCCCGGCGGTGAACAAGTCGTCGCGATCGAGGTTGGGCGGCAGATTGGTGACAACACGACCGGCGGTTATTTTCACCAGATACGAATAGTTGTCAATAATCGACGCGCGAGCCTTGACATCTCCTTGAGACTTGAATCGTCGCCACGCCTCCTCGATGGATTTGCCCGTCATGAATGCCTGCGCCCCGTCCTTCGTGCGAATCGGCGTAATGGCCACTTCCGCCGGTGATTCGTGGTGGCATTATAGCATGGACCTTGTCCATGCCTCCGCAGGCGCTTCCGGGGCCAACGCGGCCCCGGAAACGGCCGATGCATTATTGGCAGGCTTCGCAGGATTCCCCGTTGAGCATCGCCTGGAGACTGCAGGCGGCCTTCTCCTCGGGCGTGAACGTGCGCGGGGCCTCGGCCACCGGTTCGACGGCGGCCTCCGCCGCCGGCAGATCGCGCCGGTTCTTGAGGGCGACGGTGGCCTTTTCGATGTTGCTGGCGCCAAGCGTGCGGAGATAGTAGGTGGTCTTGAGACCGGCCCGCCACGCCCGCCGGTACATATGCGAGAGCGCCTTCATGTCGGGGCTGCCCAGGAAGAGGTTGACCGACTGCGACTGGTCGATCCACTTTTGGCGACGCGCGGCGGCGTCGATGACGAATTCGTAGGGGATATGGAACGCGGTCAGGTAGCGCTCCTTGATCGCCGCCGGGATACCCTCCACGTCCTCGAGATCGCCGTCGAAGTACTTGATCTGCTCGATGATCTCGGGGCTCCAGAGCCCGATGTTTTTCAGGTCGCGCACCAGGAAGGGGTTGAGCACGACGAAGTCGCCGGAGAGGTTGCTCTTCACGAAGAGGTTTTTGTACATGGGTTCGATGCACGGCGAGGTGCCCATGATGTTGGCGATGGTGGCCGTCGGTGCGATGGCGAGCACGTTGGAGTTGCGCATGCCTTGCTTGGCGATGCGCTCGCGCAACGCGTTCCAGTCGAGCCGTCCCCCTCGTGCGACCTCAACCGGGACCCCGCGTTCGCGCTCGAGCAATTCGAGCGTGTCGACCGGCAGCAGTCCGCGATCCCACTTCGAACCCTGGTAGGTGGCATAGGTCCCACGTTCCGCGGCGAGATCCGAGGACGCTTCGTACGCGTAGTACGCCACCGCCTCCATGATTTCGTCGTTGAATTCGAGCGCCTCCTGCGATGCGAAGGCGATCCCCTTGCGGTAGAGGGCGTACTGCAACCCCATCACGCCCAGGCCAATCGGACGATGCCGGAGGTTGGAGCGCTGGGCCGCCTCGGTCGGGTAGTAGTTGATATCGATGACGTTGTCGAGCGCTCGCACGGCGATGCGCACGGTTTCGCGCAACTTGCGGTGGTCGATGGCGCCATCGGGCAGCAGGTGGTTGTCGAGGATGATGGAGCCAAGATTGCAGACCGCAGTCTCGTCGGCGGATGTGTTGAGGGTGATCTCGGTGCAGAGATTGGAGTTATGGATGACGCCGACGTGATCTTGGGGGGAGCGGACGTTGCAAGGGTCTTTGAAAGTGAGCCAGGGGTGGCCGGTTTCAAAGAGGGTCTCGAGCATGCGTTTCCAGAGGGTGAGGACGCGGACTTTGCGTCCGAAGATGCGGCCTTGTTCGGCCATTTCCTCGTATTCGAGGTAGCGTCGTTCGAAGGCGGAGCCGAAGAGTTCTGGGAGATCGGCGACTTCGTTGGTGCGGAAGAGGGTCCAGTTGGCGTCTTTGGGGAGGCGACCATCGGAGATGTCCTTGAGACGTTTCATGAACAGGTCCGGGATCCACTGGGCGGTGTTCATGTTGTGGGTGCGCCGGCGGTCGTCCCCGGTTTCCTTGCGGAGGTCGAGGAAGTCTTCGATATCGGCGTGCCAGAGTTCGAGGTAGCTGCAGAGGGCGCCGGGGCGTTTGCCGCCCTGATTGACGGCGAGGGCGATGTCGTTGGAGACCTTGAGGAAGGGGACGACGCCGCTGGATTCGCCGTTGGTGCCGTGGATGTGGGCTCCGGAGCCGCGAACGGCGGTCCAGGAGCAGCCGAGGCCGCCGGCCCATTTGGAGAGGTGGGCGAAGCGGTTCCAAGTTTCGGTGATTTCCTCGATGGAGTCGCCGCAGTAGAGCAGGTAGCAGCTGGAGAGTTGGGATTTGACGGTGCCGGAGTTGAAGAGGGTGGGGGTGGAGGAGCAGGCGCGCCGGGTCTTGTAGAGGAGATAGAAATCGATGGCGCGGGATTCGGGGTCTTTTTCGAGGAGGGAGAGGCCCATGGCGACGCGCATCCAGAAGATCTGGGGAGCTTCGATCCGGAGTTTTTTTCCGGTGGTGGTGTCGCGTTTGTTGATGAGGTAACGGTCGTAGAGGGTTTGGATGCCGAGGAAATCGAATTGGAGGTCGGCGAAGGGGTCGAGTGCGTCGGCGAGCTTGCGGAGTTCCATTTTGCCGAGGCGGGGGTCGAGTCGGCCGAGGCGGATGCCTTCTGGGATGTAGGCGAGGAAGGCCTTGCGGTGGGCTTCTTTGAGGGCTTGCGGGCCATCGGCGATGCGCCAGGGGAGGGTTTCCTCGTAGAGATACGTCAGGAGGATGCGGCCTGCGACGAAGCGGGAGTCGGCATCGACTTCGAGGAGGCTTTTGGCGTTGAGGATGATGGTGTCGCGGCGTTCCTCCTCCGACAGGGACATGGAGGTGGAGCGGAGCAGACGGCTGATGAG
>JBJTRZ010000318.1:0-1360 GCA_046076415.1 Armatimonadota bacterium | reverse complement strand
CAACCCGTCGCCTCCTGGAGCCGCTCGGCCAGTCGGTCCCGCACGAACACGTAGTCCTCCGGCTCGTCGATGTCCTCCGTGATCCCCGGATGTCGCACGACCACCGGCACGACGCCGAATCCATAGCGTTTGGAGAGGTAGCGCGCCATCGGCTTCAGGGCGATCAAATGGAAAACCTCCACGCCCAGCATGTAAACGAGGGCGATGTCGAGGCCGAGCGCCCATGTGGTCGCGAGCGCGCTCTTGCGCCCGGCATACATGCGGTCGATGCGGACACGCACATCGGTGCGGTCCAGCAAGCGAGGATCCACCGCGAACAGGTTCCCGTGGCAGACCGGCATCCCCCGATAGCCATTGAACGGTTTGGTGGGACGTGCGAAGGGTCCCGTGAACGCGTCCTTGGGCACCGCGGAAACGTGCAGCATTCCCGTGTGTTCCGGGTCCTCGCGCTCGATTCCATCGAGGAAGTCGCGGACCGCTTCAGGGGCGAGCAACGGCAGGTCGGCGGTGACGAACAACACGCGCACCGAATCGCGATAGTGCTCCATCCCCCGAACGAGGCTCTCCAGGAACGTTTCACCGCCCTCGATGCGCTCGATCGGCCGTTTCCCGTACCACCCCGAAAGTTCGTCGTCGATGGCGGGTGCGGGTCCCTCCACGCAAATCCGGCCCAGTCCCTCCACGCGCTCGAGCGCATCGAGCACGTAGCGCAGCGACGACTTTCCGTGGAAATCCACCAGCGCCTTGGTTCCGGGGCGATCGCCGGGGAACAACGGAATCCGGTTCACTCCGCTCGCCAGCACCACGACATCGATCGGCTTGCTCGACATTGGCCATTCCTTCCGATCCCATTTTGGTCATCGACGGCGCGGTCGCATCCCCATGCCGGCGTATTCGACCGGATCGGCCCGGCGATGGTAGGGTGGTCTCCAATGGAAACGTCCTGGTTGGCGCGGGCCACGGTGCGCGGAGGGCGCGCGGCGATCCCGCTGCCGTTCGATCCCGAAGTCGAGTGGGGCCCGAAGCAACGACACGATGCCTGCGGAACGGTGGCCGGTCGCACCGTGCGCGGCAAGCTGGAGCGCGAGGCCGACGGCTGGGTGTTCCCGCTCGGGCCGGCGTGGTGGCGCGACGCGGACCTGGATCCGGCGACCGCGCCGGAGCTGCCCACGACGTTGCGCCCGGAAGGACCACTCCTCGAGGAACTCGCTCCGGATGTGCGCGCGGCGATGGAAGCCTCCCCGGAGGCCGTGGCGACGTTCTATGCGATCGCCCCCCATTACCGAAAGAATGTCGTTCGGTGGATAGAAACGGCGCGCGGCCCGGAAACCCGGGCGGCGCGCATCGTGGACGGGGTGGC
>JBJTRZ010000317.1:0-3340 GCA_046076415.1 Armatimonadota bacterium | reverse complement strand
CCCCAGCCGGGGTGGGTGGAGCACGACGCGGAGGAGATCCTCGCGGCCCAGCGGGCGACCATCGACGACGCGGTGGCGGCGGCGGGCGATCCCCCGGTGGCGGCGGTCGGCATCGCGAACCAGCGGGAAACCGTGGTGGTTTGGGATCGGGCCACCGGCAAACCCGTGGCGCCCGCCATCGTTTGGCAGTGCCGGCGCACCACCGATACCTGCCGGTCGTTGCGCGCCGCGGGGGCCGAACCCGAGGTGCGGGCCCGGACCGGGTTGCTGCTCGATCCGTATTTCTCGGCCACCAAGATCGCGTGGATGCTGGATCGAAACCCGGATCTGCGGCGACGTGCGGAAGCCGGTGAACTCGCCGCGGGCACGATCGACACCTGGCTGCTCTGGCATCTCTCGGACGGAGCGGTCCACGCCACGGACGCGTCCAACGCATCCCGAACCCTGCTGTGGAACCTGAAGGAGCGCGCCTGGGATCCCGAGCTTTGCGAACTGTTCCGGGTGCCGATGGCCGTGCTGCCCACCGTGCATCCGCATGGAACCCCCTTCGCAACGATGCGGATCGGAGGACGCCGCGTGGCGATCGGCGCGGTCCTGGGCGACCAGCAAGCGGCGCTCCAAGGGCAGGGCTGCCGGCGACCGGGCGAGGCAAAGTCGACGTACGGCACGGGGTGCTTCCTGCTCGCCCACGCGGGCGACACCATGCCCACCCCACCGCCCGGACTGCTCTCCACCGTGGCCTGGCAAACCGAGGAACGCACCGAATACGCGCTCGAAGGCAGCGTCTTCATCGCCGGTGCGGTGGTGCAGTGGCTCCGCGATGAAATGGGGTTGATCCGCTCCGCCGAGGAGACCGCCGAACTCGCGGCCTCCGTTCCCGATACCGGCGGGGTCCACTTCGTCCCCGCGTTCACCGGGCTCGGCGCCCCGTGGTGGCGTCCCGACGCGCGGGGCATCATCGACGGGATCACCCGCGGAACCAACCGGGCCCACATCGTCCGCGCCGCGCTGGAGGCGATCGCGTTCCAGAACCGCGACGTGCTTTCGGCGATGGATGTCGCGCTGCCGCAACCGATCCGGCGGCTTCAGGTCGACGGCGGGGCGTGCCGCAACGACTTCCTGATGCAATTCCAGGCCGACATCCTCGGCATTCCCGTACGGCGGCCGGCGCACCACGAAACCACCGCGCTCGGGGCGGTGCGCATGGCGGCGCGGTCGCTGGGGATCGGGGAAATCGGCGACGGCGGGTCGGGGGGCGATGCGCGAACGTTCGAACCGGGTATGGACGCCGCGAAGCGGGCGGCGGCGATCGAGGGGTGGCGCAAGGCGGTGGGGCGGCAGCTCGGCGGCGACGACTAGCCGATCAAGCGCCCGCTTCGACTTCGGCCTCGTCGGGTTTTCGCGCACCCGGAGGACCGTCGAGGGCGATGGCGACCACCATGTCGCTCATCACATTGACCCCCGAGCGCACCCGGGCGATGATCCAGTCGACCGGCAGCAGCAGCGGAAGCGCCACGGCGACGGCTTCGGGGGAGAGGCCGGCGGCGCCGAGCACCAACGGCAAAACGATCAACCCCGCCTCGGGAATGCCCGCGATGCCGGCGCCTGCAACGACCGAGGCCACGACGACGGTCAATTGTTGTCCGAGTCCCAGCGGGATGCCCAGCGCCTGCGTGAGGAACAAGGCCGCCATCGCCTCGTAAAGGGTGATCCCGTCGTTGTTGAGATTCGTCCCCACGCAGGCGGCGAGCCGGGACGATGCGGGGGAAACGCCCATGCGCTCGAGGCATCGCAGCGTGACGGGCACGGTCGCCAGGCTCGAATTGGTGGAAAGCCCGGTCAGGATGGCGTCGGCGCCAAGGCGCAGGAACGTGCGGGGCGAGCGCCGCCCACGCCACCACACGACTACCGGGTACCAGAGCAGCGCGTGCAGCAGCAGCCCGGCGAGGGCCGTGGCAAGGAACACCCACAGCAGCGAGAAAATGCGCAAGCCCGACTCGCCCACCACCTTCGCCACCACCAGGAAGACGGCGATCGGGACCACGTGGACCACCATCTCGAGCATTTGCTGGAGCACATGGACCAAGGATTCCACCAGCGACTCGAGGGCGGACGTGTCGGCGAGGTTGCGGTCGCGGACCCGGCGCAAGGCCGCCCCGGCGAGCAGCGCCACCAGCACCACGGAGATCAGATTGTTGTAAACGAAGGGTCGGACCAGCGACGAAGGAATCTGGTAGGAAACATTGGCCAGCAGGTCGAGGGTTGCGCCCGGAGCCTCCGGATCGTCGGATTTGCGGACCTCGGGGCCCTTGGCGCCGGTGGCCGCGATCATCGGTTCTAGGCGCCCGCGCCAGGTTTCGCCGGGTCGCACCGTGTTGAGCAGCGTGAGGCCGATTGCCATCGCCACCGACACATTGAGGAGGCAAACGGCCGCGAGGCGGCCGAACCGGCGTGCCGGAATGCGGGTTTTCGCGAACGCGTCGAGAATGGCCACGAACACCAAGGGCACGGCCAAAGCCCGCAGCGCCTTGATCACCAGGATCCCGACGGCGCCCAGGGATTTCAGCAACTCCGCCCGGGTCGGATCAGGCCCAAACGGCCCTTCCTTGCCGAGCAACGAACCCAGCAGCGCCCCCGCCACGGCCGCCGCGAGCACCTGCGTCCACAGCGGGGGCAGGCGCCTGCCGTGCGGTCGAGGCGGGTCGGGTGCGCCGGAGGCTTCGGTCACGAGGCGATCGGATTCAGCGCTCGTCGACCACCACGGCTCCCACGAGCATGTCGTGGAGCGCCTGCTTCTTGGGCGTGAAGAACGCCATGATGTAGCCGAAGAGGCAGGGAATGGTCGAGAGGATCCGGCCGAAGTACCGACCGGTGGCGTGCGCGAACGAAATCGTGTAGCCGTGCTCGTCCTGAACCCGGATTCCCAGCGCCCGCTTCCCGACCGTGGCGCCGCCGGGGGAGCTTTCCTGCAGCGCGTAGTACAGCCAGCCCATCACCACGCCGACTCCTTGGGCCAGCCACGTGGCGACGGCGTTGCCGGCATCGCCGCCGACGCGCCCCAGCGCGCCGAAAATGAGGCCGACGAAGAACCCTGCGGCACTGACGATGAGTCCATCGACGAAGGCTGCGGCGAAACGTTTGCCGACCGAGGCGTAGTTGGGAGCGGCGACGGGCATCTGGGAGTCGTACATGGGGAGCGATCCTTGAACGGGAATTTCGTCATCCTACCAGACAGGAATCCAGAGGAGACGGCTTGTCGCAACGGGTGCCGTGCCTGCGATCAATGAGAGATTTCAAGGATACAAACATCAGGGCCTTTTATTGGTCTTTTTCCAAGAAT
>JBJTRZ010000316.1:0-1471 GCA_046076415.1 Armatimonadota bacterium | reverse complement strand
CCCCAGCCGTGCCCGTTCCTTCCCGCCTCGCCCGCCCTCCGGCAGGAATCGCGCGCTCCGGGAGGGAACCGCACGGAGTCGGACCGCGCCACCGTGCGCGGGAGCGTGGAACCCGGCGATCCACCGCCGCGCCGCGCCGCCGGTACCCTTCGTGATCAGGAAAACGTCCGGCGCCGCCGGACCATGGGAGTCCGCATGTCCGAACCATTGCGCATCGGCATCGTCGGTGCCGGCTTCATCGCCGGAGTCATCGCGGCGGCGATCCGCGACACGCCGGCCGCCCGCACCACCGCGGTCGCCAGCCGCACCCGCGCCAGCGCCGACCGGCTCGCCGACGCCTACGCGATTCCCCACGTTTTCGACCGGTGGACCGACCTGATCGCCAGCGGAACGTGCGATGCGGTCTACGTGGCCACGCCGACGGTCGCGCGCGAGGAAATCTGCCTCGCGGCCGCCCGCGGCGGGCTGCACGTGCTCGGCGACAAACCCTTCGCCTCCGCGGACTCGGTGCGGCGGATCGGCGACGCCTGTCTGGCGGCAGGGGTCGCGTTCCTCGACGCAACGCACTTCGTGCACCACCCGCGGCACCGAATGTTGAAGGAATCCTTCGAAGCGCGCATCGGCGGCGCGCGCGCGATCCACACAAGCTTCTTCTTTCCCAACGACGATCCCGCCAACATCCGCTTTCGGCCCGAATACGAACCCACCGGAGCCGTCGGAGACATGGCGTGGTACTCGATGCGCGCCGTCGTGGAATTCACCCCCGACACCGCGCGCTTCGAATCGGGCAAGGGTTACCTGGTCCGCCACCCGGCCACGCAGGGCGTGGTCCGCACCAGCGGCGTGCTCCGCCTCGACAACGGAACCCATTCCGTCTGGGAAGCCGGTTACGACACCGGATCGTGTGTCCAGGACTTGGCCGTGCAAGGGGATTCGGGCATGATTGCGCAACACGACTTCGTGCTGGACTGGGCGGGAGGCTTCGGTTTTCCGGACCCCGCCCACCGGGTGCATTTCGTCCAGCGCAACGGCCCCGCGACCCCGAAGGATTGGAAAACGGTCGATACGCCCTCCGAGCCCCGGCAAGCCGTGCGGCTGGTGGAATCGTTCGCCGCGCTCGCGGCGGCGCCGGACCGCTCCGCCGTGGAGGCATCCATCCGATCGACGGTTCGAACCCAGGAACTGGTGGACGCGATTTGGGCGGTCAGTGTCGACTGAACTTCCCCCGGATCTCGCCGACCTGATCGCGCGGCTTGACCTGCGCCCCCTGCCCTCCGAAGGAACCTGGTTTCGGGAAACGTGGCGATCCGCGCACGGGTCGTCGATGATCGGCTTGCACGCACCCGCGATCGGCAGTTGTTCCCGGTTCCATCGATTGACCGTCGACGAAACCTGGCACTTCCATGCCGGAGACCCGATCCGGCTCGTGCTGCTCGAGCCGGGCGGCGTGCACGGGCAACTCTTGCTGGGC
>JBJTRZ010000315.1:0-2021 GCA_046076415.1 Armatimonadota bacterium | reverse complement strand
CGCCGGTGGCAACGCAGTCCCCAACCCCACCCTCGCACTCGAACCAAGCCGCAGCGATCGCAATTGCCGCAAGTTCATGGGTTCCATACGTCGCTGATAAGTCGCCCCAATCCGAACTGCCTGATTCAGCGCGAAAATGCGAGCGCGCCCGCCGGTGGCAACGCAGTCCCCAACCCCACGCTCACACTCGAACCAAGCCGCAGCGATCGCAATTGCCGCAAGTTCTTGGGTTCCATACGTCCCCGAAATACCGCACGATTCGGGCATGCCTGCATTGGTCGGACCGAATGAAGTCCACCATCGACCGGGAACGTGACTCCATCCTTTGGTTTCGACGACGAATCGATCGAAGCACGCGGGTACGTTCGGACCTGTCCCACTGCGACGAGCCCGCCTCCGGATTGCACCGGACCCATGCGCCATCCCTCCAGGCAACCAAGCCCGCACCTTCCAGCAAACCCAATATGGTTTCGCGACGCATCACCGAAATTCCATCTCCGATTTCCAATCTTCGCGACATGCTTTCCCTCGGGTCGGGGAGGGCATCGTGAAGCGTGGTCGCCTCCTCGAAATGGATCCGATTCGAACGGTCCCGGCGGTGGAATCCCGACAAATCGGAGGGAGCGGCGAACAGAACGCATCGCGCTGGTTTGCCATCGCGGCCTGCCCTGCCAATCTCCTGCACATGGTTCTCCAAGGAGCGGGCGGGCTCGAAATGCACCACCGTCCGGATGTCGGATTGATCCACTCCCATACCGAAGGCGACCGTTGCCACCATCCATCGAACCGCTCCACTGCGAAAGGACTCCTGCACCGCATTGCGCTCCGACGTTTCCATTCCCGCGTGGTAATGCAGCGCCGTGCACCCGGCAGACCGAAGCAAACGGGCCAATCGTTCCGCGCGCATGCGACTCGAAACGTACACGATTCCCGGAGTCCGGGCCGAAACGCACCGGGCGAGCAATGCGTGCTGTTTGGCCTCGTCCGAGCGGCAGCGAACGACTTCGATCCCCAAGTTGCCCCGGAACACCGAGGTTTCGAGCAGTCGCAACGGCCGACCCAATCCGGCGGAGATTTCGTCCCGTGTGGCGTGCGTGGCGGTGGCGGTGACGGCCATGACATGCATTCGAGGCCGCAGTGCCAACCAGCGCGATAGTCGCCGATAATCGGGCCGGAAATCGTGACCCCACTCCGCAATGCAGTGGGCCTCGTCGACCACCAAGCGATTCCATCCAGCGTCGAGGAGACGCTCGGCCCACACTCCGGTGGCGAGGCGCTCGGGAGCCGCGTACACCAAACGCACCGTTCCGCTCGCCAATTGCCGGCGAACGTTCTCGCATCGAACGGCATCCATTTCGCCATCGAGTCGTACCGACCGCGCGCGCACGGACGCAGGCAAGGATTCGAATTGGTCCTTGATCAAGGCGACCAATGGCGACGCCACCACAGTGATGCCATCGCCCAGCATGGCGGGCAATTGGTACGTTATCGATTTGCCCCCGGACGTGGGAAGAAGCGCCAGCAAATCGGTCCTTTCCACGGCCGTTTCGACGATCCGACGCTGCCCGTTTCGGAATCCGGAGTGGCCGAACCACCGGGACAATTCGGCTTCGAGATCGTGCACGTTCGCGAGTTCCACGGACCCATGCTAAGTGTCCCGGCGCCGATCCGCGACCCCAAATCCGCGTACTTTCCAGCGGAAAAGTGGTACCAACGGGCACGCGTCGGCACTTCGAACCCGCATTGCCCCAAAGGCCTTCAGGACGTCGCGTATGGTAGCCTGCCGGCCGGTCCGGCAAGCACGAAAAAACCCCGTGGCGTTCGCCACGGGGTTCGCCGAATCGACCGTTATCAGTCGCGCGCCCAGAACATCGGGCCGGGCTTTTCCGAAACCACGGAGCGCTTGAGCACATCGAGGGCCTTGTGCAAGCCTTCGCGCGTCGACATCATGCCGTCCTCGTGTTCGATCGAAAGCACATAGTCGTAGTCGAAGGTGCGCAGTACCGTGACGAAATCCTTCC
>JBJTRZ010000314.1:0-4086 GCA_046076415.1 Armatimonadota bacterium | reverse complement strand
CACGGCGCCGACGACAACGCTTCGGGGACTTCGGCGGTGCTTGCGCTCGCGGAGGAACTGTCCAAACCCGGAAAAAGGCCGCGTCGCAGCGTGGTTTTCATTTGCTTCTCCGGTGAGGAACTCGGCCTGCTCGGCTCGGCGCACTATGTCCGCAGCCCCGCGGTGCCCATTGCGCGAACGGTGGCGATGATCAATCTCGACATGGTGGGCCGGATGCGCGACAACAAGCTCTCCGTGATCGGCAGCGCCACGGGATCGGCTTGGGACGCGGCGCTCGAGAAGACGGGCGCGGCGACCCGGTTCGCGCTTTCCAAGGACGAGGGCGGATTTGGCGGCAGCGACCACCAGTCGTTCGCCAACGCCAAGGTGCCGGTGCTGTTCCTGTTCACCGGGCTGCATGCCGATTACCACAAGCCTTCCGACACGGCCGACAAGATCGACGCGTCGGGAGTCGCCCGCGTGGCGGATTTGGTGGGCGATCTGGCGAAGGTGGTCGGGGACGCCGAGGGGCGGATGGAGTTTCGGCAACCTGCCGCACCGACGGCGCCGGGCCGGATGCGCGCCCGGGCGTCGCTGGGCACCATTCCCGAGTACGGTGCGGGGATCGTGGGGGTGCTTCTCGGCGGGGTGCGGCCGGGTTCGCCGGCCGAAAAGGCGGGCCTCCAGGCCGGGGATATCCTGATCGGCTTCGCCGGGCGCACGATACGCAATGTCGAGGAATACACGTTCGCGCTTTCGGAGCATGGCCCGGGCGAGACCGTTGAAATCCGGGTGAAGCGCGGCGATAGGGAGATCGTGGTGAAGGCGACGTTGGCGGAAAGCCGCCGGTAGGAATGGAAACGCGATCAATGACGAAGTGGATGCGATGGGCCGCGGGTGTCGCGGGGATGTGCGCGGTGTCGGCGGCCGGATGGGCGGCGATCCAGCCTCCGGGAGCCGGAAGCGGTCCGCTGGCGGGCTTGCACGATCCGCGAGAGCGGCATCTCGCCAATGTTCGGCAGCTGACGTTCGGGGGGCAGAACGCCGAGGCGTATTGGTCGTTCGACGGCAAGCGCCTCAGCTTCCAGATGTACGACGGCGCGGAGGTGAAGGCGGATCAAATCTTCACCATGAACGCGGACGGGTCGGACCGGCGGCGGGTGTCGAACGGCACGGGGCGCACCACCTGCGCGTTCTATCTCAAGAACGGCAAGGAGGTGATCTTCGCCTCCACGCACGGCGCGGGGCCGGAGGTGCCGCCCGAGCCGGATCGGTCCAAGGGGTATGTGTGGCCGGTGTACTCCACCTACGCGATTTGGAAGGCGAATGCGGACGGCACGAACCTGCGTCCGCTGTTCCCGAAGCGCGTGGGTCCGGGCGTTCGCACGGGCTACAACGCCGAGGCGACGGTCTCGCCCGATGGTCGGACGATCCTGTTCACATCCACGAAGGACGGCGACCTCGAGCTCTACACCATGGATGTGAACGGCCGGAAGGTGCGTCGCCTCACGAATCGCGTGGGCTACGATGGCGGTGCGTTCTTTTCGCCCGACGGCAAGCGGATCGTCTGGCGGGCCGGCCTGCCGGAGAACGCGGCGGAGGAACTGGAATACCGTTCCTTGTTGAAGCAGGATCTGGTGCGGCCGAGCAAGATGGAGTTGTGGGTGGCCGACGCCGACGGCGGGAATGCGCGGCAGGTGACCCGCAACGGGGCGGCGAATTTCGCGCCGTTCTTTACGCCCGACGGCAAGCGGATCATTTTCGCGTCGAACATGGACGATGCGCGGCGCCGCAAGTTCGAGTTGTATTTGATCAACCTGGATGGCACCGGGCTCGAGCGCGTGACCTACGGCGCGGAGTTCGATTCGTTCGCGATGTTCTCGCCCGACGGAAAACGGCTCGTGTGGGCCTCCAACCGCAACGGCAAGGACCGCGAGACCAACATCTTCGTGGCGGACTGGGTGAACTAGGCCCCGGGCGCGTCCTCGTGGCGGGGGGGTGCCCCTCCGTCTATAATGGGTGCGGCGGGGCGTGGCGCAGTTGGTAGCGCGCGACGTTTGGGACGTTGAAGTCGCAGGTTCGAGTCCTGTCGCCCCGATGGAAGGGTTCCGGTGGACGGTGGAAACCGTTGCCGGGACCCTTTTCGTTTTCCAAGGATCGATCCGATCAGCCGCCTGCGTTGGCGGTGGACCGTGCCCGCGCGATGGCGGCGACGATTTCGTGGTGATGGACATGTCCCCCGGGGATGCGGACCGGCTCGGCCCCGTCCACCGGGATTTCCACGGTGCGGTCCGGAAGGAATGGCCTCCGGGTGGTCGGGTCCGGGGCGGTTGCCCGGGGTGGACCGACCAGCGTGCTCCAGGGCAGTTCGCGGCGAACGCGATGATCCACGACGACGAGACGGTCGGGATGGATTTCGAACGTGTCGCCGGGGGGATGTCGCCAGCCGGGGGCGCAGAGGGATCGATGGAACACCACCCCCACGACCGCGGTGATGCCCACGGTGACCAGGACGATCAGGGCGAGACCGAGGTCCGCGCCCCGCTCGGCGGGCGGTGCGAGGAGGCTGGTGCGCACCAAGGCGACGCTGGCCGCGCCGAAGACCTTGATGGTGATCGCGGCGAGCGCGACCGGCAGCAGGTTCAGGGCGATCCAGAGCGGGCTGCGCCATGGGTACCGTTGGATGGGCATGGGAGGCTGGCTGACGGTCACAGGGGCCAATGGGGATCGGGGGTGCGTTCGGAGCGCAGGAGCGCGGCGGCTTTGCCCGCTTCCGCGGGGCGCATCGCGGCCAGATCGCGGCGTTCTCCCGGGTCGTCGTCGAGGTCGTAGAGCTCGATCGGGCCTCCCAGTGCGTTGCGCACGGCCTTCCATTTGCCGAACCGGACGGCTTGGAGCGGGGTGCCTTCGTGGAGTTCCCAATACCAATGGTCGCGGCGCGGCGGTCGCCCTCCCTTCCAGTAGTTGGCGACCGAGCGGCCGTCGATGCGGAGGCTGCGGGGAACGGGAACGCCTGCGAGTTCGCAGGCGGTGGGAAGGAAATCCCAGAACGCCCAGGGTGCTTCGGCGACGCGGCCGGCGGGAACGGTTTCGGGCCAGCGGACGAGGGCGGCTTGTCGGAGGGCGCCCTCGTAGAGGGAGCGTTTGTACCCGCGCAGTCCATTGGCGGCTTGGTCGAAGCGGCGTCCGATTTCGGACTCGGGCGCGTAGGAGGATCCGTTGTCTCCGGCCACGACCACGCAGGTGTCGCGATCGAGGCCGTGTTCGCGCAGGAGATCGAGGATGCGCCCGATGTCGGTGTCGAGCCGGGTGACTTGGGCGGCGTAGGTTTTCTGAAGCGGGGTCCAGGGGCGGTCGCGGTAGATGCCGAGGTCGTCGATTTCCGCGCGCCCGTGGGGAAGGGTCACCGAATGGAAGAGGAAGAAGGGGCGATCTTCGACACTGGCGATCCAGCGGAGGGTTTCCGCGGAGATTCGATCCTGCGCGTAGGTTTGTCCGACCCCTTTGCCGTCGTTGCCGGGCAGCGGATAGCGCCGGTCGTCGTCGTAGAGGTAGGTGGGGAAGTAGCTGTGGGCGTGGCGTTGGCAGTTGTAGCCGTGGAAGTGGTCGAAGCCCATGCGCAGGGGGCTGCCGGTGGTGTCGAACATGCCCATGCCCCATTTGCCGATGCAGGCGGTGGCGTAGCCGGCGGATTTGAGCAGGTGGGCGACGGTGCGTGTGCCTTCGGGGAGGGGCATTTGCCCTTCGGGTTGTATTTCGCGGTTGGCGCGGATGGGGCAGTGTCCGGAGTGGAGTCCGGTGAGCAGGGAGGCGCGGGAGGGTGCGCAGACACTGGTTCCGCAGTAGGCCTGGGTGAAGCGGGTGCCTTCGGCGGCCATGCGATCGAGGCGCGGGGTTTGGATGAGTCGTTGTCCGTAGCAGCCGAGATCGCCTTGGGCGAGATCATCGGAGAGGATGAAGACGAGGTTGGGCGGCCTGCGGGACATGGGTGGGGTTTCGGTGGTGGGGTGGGTGCTTCCTGCCGCGGTTCGAGGCGGGTTTGGTGCCGGCTTGGTTCCGAAAAAACGGTTTTTCCATGAGGTTTCAAGAGGCCGTGGAAGGGACTGC
>JBJTRZ010000313.1:0-6279 GCA_046076415.1 Armatimonadota bacterium | reverse complement strand
CGACTTTGGCTGCCAGCCAAGATGCCAAAAGACCGGTTCGGCGACGGTCGAGCGACCGGACCAATCCATAAAGGATGCCCGCCGCATACATATCCCCGGCCCCCGTGGTGTCTACGGTGTCGACGGGAAATGCCGGAATCTCCTCGACGCCCGACGCATCGACCAACAAGGACCCACGTCGATCCATGGTGACCACGGCCAAGTGTCCCGTCCGCCGGGCCAAGGCGACAGCCGCCTCGCGAACGTCCGCGATCCCCGTCATCTCCTTAGCCTCGTCGGCGTTTGCAATAACGACGTCCACGTGCGCGTCGAGCAGCGCGTTGAAGTCGGACTTGTGCCGGTCCACGCAGAATAGGTCGGCGAGCGAGAATGCGACGGGAATTCCCAATGAATTGGCATGGCGCATTGCCGCGGTCACGGCCGCCTTTTGCGGTTCGGTATCCCACAGGTAGCCGGTCACGTACAGGTATCCCGATGCGCCCAGATCCTCGAGCGAAAGATGCTCGGCCGACAGGGTCCGCGAGGCCCCGAGATGGGTGTTCATGGTGCGCTGGGCATCGGGAGTGATCGCAATGAGCGAAACGCCCGTGGATTCCGCCGACGTTCCAAGGTTTGGTTGCACTCCCCAGCGATGCAGGCTTGCGGCGTACTCCCGACCGTGGGCATCGTCGCCGACCCGGGACGTGAAAACGGAGCGCGCACCAAGTTGACCGAGGCCGATCATCGTGTTCGCGCCCGCGCCGCCCGCCTCCGAGTTGACCACGTGCCGACCAAACGCATCGAGCAGGGAAGCCTGCTCGGCACGATCGACCAACCGCATCGTCCCCGGGACCAACCCGGCCCCCGCCAGCACGTCGGGCCCCACGTCGCATTGCACATCGAAAATGGCATTGCACATTCCGAAAACGTCGAACCGTCGAACTCCCATTCGAATCCCTTTCAACCGCCTCGATCAGCGCAGGGCCCAAGCCGCGGCCACGACGCACCCCAGGGCCGCCCCGAGGCACAGCGTGGATGCCCGACCCGCACGGCGCACCAAACGACGCAAATCGCCTTCCACCACTTCAATCGGAACCGTTGATTCCAACCGACCAATGCTTGGAGGCGTCCGCCGGAAACCACCAAGGACCGTCACCACCGCCCCCTCCCGCAGCAACCACGTTTCCATACGCACGTCGCCCGGCGCCCCAACTCCGCTCCAGCCATCCACAGCCCGTCCATTGACACTGCGGTTCGATTCCGAACAATGGAACCGACACTCGCCGCCATCCACCCAAAGGACCCCTGTGCCATCCTCGAGCAGGAATGGAACGGAATCCTCGACCGGGGCATCGCGTATCCACCGGTCCCCGCTATGCCGCCAGGAATTGGCGGCAACATGAACGTAGCGCGTCGGACGTCCATCGATGCTCGCGCCGGGGCCCGGTAGGCGGATGGTGCCCACGATTTTGACCGGCCCCTCGTCGGCCGCGGCAACCTGCACACGCCGACGGGAAAGCCTTCGAGCCGGACCACCCAGTACGGCGGACGCTCCGAGCAGGGCCACCGTGGCGGCGGAGAACGCAACGGCAAGCGCCAAACGATTCTCGGTGGACCGTTCGCGGACGCGGGTCGCGGGTCGGGAAGGCGGCGCAGGAACCGGAATCGGACTCTCGTCGAGTCCCGCTCCCCAGGTGCCTACGCCCGAGCGTACGGCGTCCGACTGCGCCGCCGCGAGGTCCACCCGGTCGGGAGCCAATTCGCGTCGCCATACCGCAAGGCCTCGACGAACCATTTCGTGTTGGAGGCACTTGTCCGAACCAGGTGCCACGAGATCCGCCAGCCATACACCATCCCGGCCCACCGCGCGGCGAATCACTCCGAAGCGCGCCGATCCCAAACGAAACCCAATGAATTCGCGCGCACGGGCACCGAACGGCGAACGGGCCGGTTCTTCGATGCCCGGCATCTGAACCGTGCGCACCGCGCCATCGATGCGGACATCCACCCGGGTCGCGTCGACCACCGACACCAACGTCGCAAACCGCATCGAGGGAGTTTGCGCCCGTGCGACAAGGCCGGACGCCGACCAACAAATCCCGACTAAAAAATGCAGCGCCACGAGTCGCGCGTTGCGGTCCGGAAAGGTGTCGGCAAATCTTCGCCCGCGACCACGCTCCGGCCGCGCAACACGGTTTGACCCGAATGCAAATACGTGCAGCAACGAGCCGATCCCCGGCTCAACCGGCGGAGGGCATCGTCCGCAGCAGATTCGCCAGTTCGATGGCGGCGGCGGCGGCCTCGGAACCCTTGTTGCCGGCCTTCGTCCCCGCGCGCTCGATCGCCTGTTCGATCGAATCGGTCGTCAGCACGCCGAAGGTGACCGGCACTCCCGTTCGCATCATGGAAGCCGACAGGCTTTTGGAACACTCGGAAGAGATGTGCTCGAAATGTGCGGTGGCGCCGCGAATCAGGCAGCCCAGGCAAATGACCGCGTCGTATCGTCCCGAGCCCGCCGCCCGATCGGCGGCGAGAGGCATTTCCCAGGCCCCCGGAACTCGGTAGATGTCCACCGAATCGATATCGCCACCGTGCCGGCGAACCGTGTCCAACGCTCCTTCGAGCAGGCGTTCGGTGATGAACGCATTGAACCGCGAAACGACGAGGGCGAATCGCAATCCGGAGGCGACGAGGTTTCCTTCGTAGGTGGCCATGGCGCATCAGTGTACCCCAGCGCTTTTGAATCGCCGATCTTGAAACGAGCGGATGCCCGATCGCGCGAGGCGCACCGTGCCGGTGGGTAGAATACGTGCATTGCCTCCCAACGACTCCAGCCGCCCCCTTGAAGAGTCCTCCCATCGAATGGTGTGGCTCGCGTTGCTGCGCGCGGCGTTGCAAGTCCTATGGTTGCTGGGTTGCGTCGCCACGGTGTTCGGCTTCGCATTCGCGGCGTGGCTCGCGATGGGAGTTTGGGCGCACTGGCAGCATCGCCCCCTCCCCGGAGCACGTGCCGCCATCCTGGTCGGCGGTGCCGTGGGATGGTGCCTCATGGCTACGGGCTACGATTTCATCGATCACGGGCTACTGTCCGTGTTGGGACGGTGGGTGGGAGTTCCCGCACGTTTCGAACGGTCCGTCGGTTCGGGACGGAGAATGCGAGGGTCGGAGGACATCGGCGTGCTCGAAGCGACATCCGGCGGTTTCCGATTTCGAGGATCGAGGATCGTGGTTCGGATTCGGCGCTCCCCAAACCCTGAATCGGTCGTTCCGAACGATGACCGATGGATCGCCGAGGATGGTTCCGGCCATGCCACACCGACCCGAGCTTTTTCAGGGCGTTTCCGGATTCCGGACTGAGCGCGCGCCGTGCTTCCACCGAAGATTCCTTTGCCGCCAAGCGGTTTGACATTCCCGACGGAATCGGGTAACTAAACTCGGCGCGTGCCTCCGCCAATCGGCGGAATGTGCCCGACGCCGGACGACCTCCACCATGACAAGTCCCCTGCTCCGATACGCCCGAATCCTCGTTCTCCTCGTCACGGCCACGTTCGCGACGCAGGTGCGGGCGGATTCGGTGGCTTCGGTGAGGGTTTCCACCGCCAAGTTGCGGTCGGCTCCCGCGGAGTCCCGGCGGGCTATCACCTTGCTCGACCGTGGCGACAAAGCGCGGGTCGTGGGACGGCGTTCCGGATGGGTCCGCGTTGAAACGTCTTCGGGTGTGCGCGGATGGATTCGCGCGGATTTGGTGCGTGTTCTGGAAGGTCGGGCTCCCGTCAAATCGTCCGTTCGAACCGCGTCCGCAAAACGACCGTCGCGTTCGAAGAAGCCGGTCGCGACGCGCAACGCGTCCTCGGTGAAATCGATGGTGGTTGCGCGATCCGCATCGAAACCGCACTCCGCCAAGGTTCGGACGACGCAATCCCCGGTCCGTGTCGCGGAGTCCAGCAAACGGAGTTCGACACCGCAGGTTGCCGGTGTGCCCGAGGCCGCCTTGCCCGTGGACAAGGAAACTCGGCCGACGACCGACGAGACCTCCTCGGCACCGGAGCGGATCGAGGTTGAATCGGACGATCAAATCCTGATCGCCCTTCCGGAGGCCGAAGTCGCCCTCGAATCCGAGGATCGCATTGCCCGCGCCCGCGCATCGTTGATCGACGACGCGATGTCGGTGTATCGCGTTGAGAACGAACCCGTGCGCTCCACCACCCGGCGCACCGCGCTCGTGAGTCGCGCCAAGTCGCTGCGCGGCACGCCCTACCGATTCGGTGCCACGGGCCGGGGATCGTTCGATTGCTCCGGTTTCACCCAGCATCTTTACCGCAGGCAGGGTGTTTCGATTCCGCGTACGGCCTCCGAGCAATTCCATTTTGGAACACCCGTGGGTCGAATGTCGCTCCGCCAAGGTGACTTGGTGTTTTTCCGCAACACGGGCGGCCGACGCGGCATATCCCACGTGGGAATGTTCCTTGGCAACGGTAGGTTCATTCACGCTTCGAGCCGTGGCCGCGGCGTTCGAATCGATGGTTTGTCGGAAGCGTACTACAGCGCGCACTTCTCCGGCGCCCGCCGCATGCTCAAGTAGTCCGGCCCATCCGTCGCGCGTCGAAGCACGTGCGCGCTACAATGGAGCATGATGGGGCGCATTCCCGCTTTGCTCTTGCTCCTCGCGATTCCGTTCGCGGCGTTCGCTCGGCAGTCCCCGCCTCCGGCCAAGGACGATCCGGAAGTTCGGATTGCCCGCGAGGCCCACGAGGAGATGCTCAAGTCCGGCCTCAAACTCGTCACCGACGCGGACTTGCTGGGCCGAGTCGAGCGAATCGGGAACAAACTGGCCGCGATCGCCAACAAACAGCCCATACCTGCAACCTACGGGGCCGAGAATCGCACTGCGTTCGAGTACAAGTTCCATGTCGTGGATGATCCGGACGTCAACGCGTTCGCGTTGCCGGCTGGTTTCATTTACGTCAACAAGGGGCTGCTCAAATACGTGCAGTCCGATGACGAACTGGCGGGCGTGCTCGGTCACGAAATCATGCACGCCGCCCACCATCATGTCCTGCGCCTGCAAAAGGAACAGGAAAAGATGAACACCCAGTTGGCGCTCGGAGCCATCGCGGCCATTTTGGCGCGCGTGCCGGCCGCCGATACCGGGAACCTGGTTACCGGCTTGCAGTTGGTGGCATTGCAAAAGGTGAACGGATACAGCCAGCAGGCGGAGCGCGATGCCGACCTTGCCGGGTTGGAACTCGCACGGCAATCCGGTTACAACATTGTCGGTGCCTTGACGTTCATGGAACGCCTGGCACGAGACCAGCGCACCCGCCCCGACGTCGATCTGGGTATTTTCCGCACCCACCCCCCCGAGAAGCAACGCGTCGCGACCCTTCTCGGCAAAATCAAGGAATTGGGTGTGCCGGTCGAGCGTCGTCGGACCACGCAAATGCTCAAGGTCGCGGTCGCGCCCGCCAAGGACGTGCCCGCGACCGAGGTTTTGGTCGACGGCAAACTGATTTTGCGGACGCGCGACGCAAATCGGGCGCGTTCCGTCGCCGATGCGCTGGACAAGGCCCTCGATGGCGAGATTCAGATGTACGAACTCGGCCGGCGCGATGGCGCGTTGACCATACGCGGTGCGGTCATCCTGCGCGCCGACCCGGCGGACGATGCGCCCGACCCGCTGCGACGCGAATCCATTGTCGAGCGCGCCTTGAAATCGCTCCAGTCCGCCCTGTACCGATACGCCCTCGATGGGCATCTCTGACGGACCGTGATGCCCAGAGCCTCCGCCAGGCGGACGGCGGAAACGCCGGAGCGCGTCTACTGGGCGTGCGTCGCCGGGATACTCCTTTGGGCGATCCTACGCGAGATTGGCGTGGATCGCTTAGCGGCACCGATTCGTTTTTGGCCGTTCGTGGCTGTCCTCGCCGTGGCGGCCATCAACCTCGTCGCTCGCAATCGGTATTCCGCGTGGCGCCGCAAGGAAGGCTACGTGCCTTCCGATCGCCAAGGCGGCCCGCTCGGCGTGGTTTTCGTGGCGATCGACTTCATCACCATCGTCGCCGGGCTCCGTTTCACCGGCGGCCTCGGTAGCGCGGTCTGGGTGATTTCCTTCGTCGTCCTCGCAGGGGAAACCGTTTTGGAGCGTCGACGCGAGGCGGCCATCACACGATTGGCCGCGTGCGTCGCCATTTTCTTCGGGACCATACCGTTGCCGTTGTCCAACGTGGACTGGCCGGCGTTCGCGTTGGAGATGTTCGTACGCATGGGATTGCTCATTGCCGTGTCGAGCGTGATGCGGCG
>JBJTRZ010000312.1:0-10335 GCA_046076415.1 Armatimonadota bacterium | reverse complement strand
TGGTACACTCCGTTGGCCATTTGGCCGTGGGTTGGTAGCTCAGCGGTAGAGCAGCGCCCTTTTAAGGCGTTGGCCCTGGGTTCGAATCCCAGCCGACCCATCCTTCCTCATTGTCGGCATGCCGTCGCAGGAAGTTCATTCCGCCGGAACGACGACCGTGGAGCGCCGAAGCCCCGCGCGGTCGTGGCGCAGGACGATGTCGATGCGTGCGCCTGCCGGCGCGTCCACGATCCATTCCACCTGTAGGCGGTCTTCGGTCGTGTCCGCGGCATAGCCGGAGTTCGCCGGCCCCTTCAGATGGAAACCTTCCAACTGACGCAACTCGACCCTGGGTTTTCCCGATACCAAGGCGGCACCCTCCGGCAACGCGATTTCCGCGATCACTCCGCGAACCACCTTGCGTTCCAGTGCTTTGCGCGTCAAATACGTGGGAAGCCACCCCGTGTTGCGCGCTCGGGCCCGCACGCGCACGCGGCCAGGAGCGATCGTTTCGACGATTGTCGATTCCATTTCGAGCAGCGGGGTCGAGAGTGCTTGCCATATCACCCATTCCGCGAACGGCTTGATCTCACGTTCGAGGAAGCGCGGAGGTGGGTTGCGAAACGCCGCCAATGCATCCCACCCGCCGATTTCCACCGGTCCCAGTTGCGGATGTTCGAACGGGCGCCATTCGTGGTACCCCTTCCCCTCGAGTTCTCGATCGGCCCAGTGCAACAGCTTCAGGTCGTCGCCGCCGTCGTGATGCCGACCCCATTTGGTGAATCGAAAAGCACCCTGGGCGGTGCCCTTCGAGAACCCTTCGACGATTCCGGCCTCGCGATGGGGACTCCAGATCTCCACGGTCCACGCAAACATTCCCAGATGGTCGTAGCACCAGTCGTCGAAGACTCCGGTGATCACTTCCTTCGGGTGGTATTTGAAGTCGTGGAACACGGAGATCGCCGGGTATCCGGTGGTTTCGGTTCCCTTTCGGCCAATCTCCTCGAACGTCCACAGATCCTCCGCCGGCATGGCATCGTCGGGTTGCGTTCCATACGGGCGCAGCAACACCCCGGAATAGGTGTGGAAGGTAAGGGCGTGGCAAACATTCCGGTGGTTCACGAGGAAATCGACCAAGGCCCGGGCCTCGGGTTCCGAGGTGGGGTAGGGACCGGCCCCGTATTGCTCGCCTTCGGGCCGCCAGTGGGCGGGGAAGTTCCGGTTCAGGTCCAGTCCTTCCTTATGTGGCGCCACCATGATTTCCCAACCATCGTACCTATCGAGCATCCCTTCGGGCAGCAGTCGGTAGTACGCGCCTCCCACCTCGGTCGGTTCACGGCGCACCATCAACCGTGGTTCATCCGGGTGGCACTTCCATGGCCCGTGGGGGTCCGGGATGCGCATTTGAAGTTGTAGGCCATCGCCATCGATGTCGCAGCGCCGAAGCCCATCGGTCGGTTCCTCGTCGAAGGGCCACGGTCGCGTCGACGAGCGCAGGTAGCGCGGTGTGTCGGAGAGGAAGAGCTCGGCTCCATCGGGATTGACGCGCGGCACGATGTAGAATGCGCGCGTTTCGAGGGCCCGAGTCACGGCGGGATCCGAGCCGTACCCACCCACCAGCCGTTCGAGCAGCCAGGTCAGCGCAGTCGTGGGGGAGACCTCGGTGGCGTGGATGTTCGCGTCGCACCAGACGGCCGGCTTGTCCCGGTCGCCTCCGCTCGCGAAATGGGTGACCGTGGCGCACCAAATCTCCCGTCCCTCGTAACTGCGACCGATGGAGTCGAGGCGCACCAAATCGGGGCGCGCCTCGGCCGCCGCGCGCAATAGCGTGGTCAGTTCGTCGTAACGGATGTACCGGTCCACCGGCATCGAAGGAAACTGCGCGCTCACGATTTGTCTGTCTTCCTTTCCTTCCATCGCCTCCATCGACGGCCCTTGGCATCGACCGTCAAATCCCACCATTCTCCGTCCCGGAAAAGCCCGACGATTTCGAGCCTGTCCCACGATTTGGGGAGTACGGGAGCCTGTTGGATGGTGGCTTTTCCGTGCAATTCGAGGCCCCCGAAACCGAAAAGGACCGATTGGAGGAGCCCTCCGAGACCGGTGGTGAAAACGCAGCGGTCGAGGGAACGTTTTTCGCTGAAGAGCAGGAACGGCCCTCGCACGAACGGACGATAGCTTTCGCGAAATGCGGTTTCCGCGACATCGCCCAGACCGAGTCGGGCTGCCACGAGGGCATGGATCGAACTGGTCATCGCCGGGCCGTTGCGTATGGGGCGTGCGCGGTGGAAGTCGAAGGTGCCGCGTTCCACTTCGGCATCCATCGGGTGCCGCACCGGCCACAGCAGCAATTCGCCATCCGCCTGTTTGGTTTTTCGTCCGTTGTCCCGGGAATGCTTGAGGAAAATGCGCCGCTTGGGATCGAAGGGTACCTGCAGACCCTGCGCAAGCTCGATCCAGCGCGGGTCCGGCCGCTCGTTCATTTCACGCGCGATCGCGTTGGCATCGCGGAGGACGCGAATCACCAAGGCATTCGTATAGGCGTTGTCGTCCACGCCCATTTCCAGCTCATCCGGCCCCGTGACCTTCGGAAGCGAAAACTTCGCCCCGCGGCGCACGGCACGCGATACGAAATGATTGGCTACATCGCGCAGCATGGCCCAGCCGCGTTCGCGCATCCAAGCCCTGTCGCGGGTCGCCTCGAAATACCGGGCCACTGCCCATCCCACCGCGGCGGTGACGTGCCGCCCTTCGGAAAAGCCTCTCGGGGCAGTCTCCCTGCCCGTGGCCGCCGATTCCCACGCGACGTCGGCTCCGTCGAACCCCTTCGACGCGGCGGACCTCCGGTAGGCGGGCCAATGTCGAAACCGGTAGTCGAGCATCGCCCGCGCCGACGCGGGGTCCAAGGCAAGCAAGGGCGGAAACATCCAAATCTCCGCGTCCCAAAAAATGTGTCCCTTGTAGAACGATCCGGACAATCCCTCCGGTGCGATCGAATCGTCCGAATTCGCACGAACACATTGCCGCAGGTCGAAGAGGGCCTTTCGCAGCATTTGCTGCGCTTCCGGGTCCCCCTCGATCCGGATATCGGTACGCCACGCGGAGTCCCATGCGGCGCATTGCCCAGCCCTGACCTTGGTGTAGCCAGCGGTTGCGGCGGCCCTTGCCGTGGCCTGCGCCGCCTCCCTGGGGTTTGGATCATCACCATCGCGAACCGCGGCGAGGAAAACCGTGGATTCGCTTTGGTCTCCGACGCGTTCGATGGCGAAATGAACGGCACGCCTTCCGGGGCGGACGGTTCCCGGTGGGGTCCACGCGGCCAGAAATGCGGTGGCCGCGGAACCAACGGCATGCATCACCAGCAAATTGGGCGCCTGACGGGAAGGGAAGACCTCGAGTTCCGCCGCTTGGGCATCCGTTCTCACGATCCGGCACCGCAGGATCCCGGTCCGCATGTCGAGCGACTGCTCGTACCCTCCCTGAGGCGTGCCCGTCGCCACGTCCCCTTTATTGGGAAAGAGGGGAATGTCCGCCAAGGTTTCGTCCGCAGCGAAGATACCTGCGATGTGGCAACGGGATCGGGCGTCGAAACCGAACGCGCCGAGGGTGATCCCGATCAATCCATTTCCGAGGAAAATCCCGTGGTTGCCACGGGCCGCATTTGCGGTCCGGGTGGAAAGAAGCCATGGATCGGTCCCGCCGAACGGGCCCTCCGCGGGTCCGGCGGCCGTGGGAGGGGTTGCGTCGCGCCGCGCGCAACCTACCAACACCGTCGCACCGGCCAACGCCAAGAGTCCCCGAACCGTCATTGGGGAACCTCCGTCACGAAGAGCCATCGGTCGGATCGCGCATTGGGCGTGCGCGTACCGTAGTTGCCGTAGACCGCGCTCCGGATGAACCCGGCTTCCTGAAGCATCGCGAGCACTTCATCGCGGCGGTATCCCCTCTGCCAATGGGTCTCGTGGAAATGCCGTTCCCCGCCCGATTCGGCGACCCAGAAGTCCATCTCGACCCGACAGAGCGATGTGTGTTCGTCCCAGTGGGCGGTCCATTCGTGACGCAGTCCGTCGTCGTTGTCGTCCTGGGTGAACATATGGGTGCGCAGTGCGTGGTCGGAGTTCATGTCGAACGTGAAGATGCCACCGGGAACCAGGTGCCGCGCGATCGAGCGAAACGCCGCGCGCAATCGATCGGGCTCCAGCACGTAATTTAGGGAATCGAAAAGGGACAAAGCCCAATCGAAGCGGGCATCCCCGAGATCCAGTTGCGCGGCATCCTGTTCGAGGAAAACGATCGGTGCGTTGGCGGCTTCGGCCTTGCGCTGCGCGAGCCGAATCATGCCTCCGCTGATGTCGACGCCCACCACGGGGTGGTACCCCCTGTTGTGGACGATCATCGTTCCGATACCGGTCCCGCAGGCGACGTCGAGCACGGCGCGCGGGTATCGTCCCCGCGAGCGCAATTCCGCCTCGATCCGCGAGATCCACATCGCGTGCGGGACGGACCGCATCAGTTTGTCGTAGAAGGGCGCCACATCGCCGTATGCGATGGGGGACGGGCATGGTTCTTGCGACATTCTCGACTCGTATTCTACCTGCACGATTCGCTCGCGGATTCCGACAATGTCCATGAAACGACTTCCTCCCCGAAGCCTCCATCCCGACCGCAAGTCCATGAAGGAATCCGCGCGCACCCTCGCGGCCGCATCCACGACCGCCCGAAACGCCTCCGCCGACCTCGAGCGCAAGGAGCGTCAATTGACGATCCTGCACGAGATGTCGTTGGCGACTCCGTTGCTCGCCACCGAGCGGGTGGTGCGCCTGGTGGTGGATCGCGCCACCTCCGCGTTGGATGCCCATACCGGCTCGTTGCTGCTGCGTGACCGCGGAACCGACATGTTGCGCATGGCGGCTTCGGTGGGTATCGCCGCGGATGTTTCGGATTCCGTAACGTTGCTGGTCGGTGAACGCATCGCGGGGCGGGTCGCGGCAAGTCGTCAAGCGATTCTGCTGAATTCCGACCCGAGGCAGCATCCCATGCTGCGAGGCGAAGGCGACATCGACCGACGTCCCGAGGTTTCGAGTTCGTTGTGCGCTCCGGTGCTCGGCCCGGGCGACGGAGAGGCGCTGGGCGTGATTTGCGTCTCGCGGCACTGTCCATCGGCGCCGTTCACGGAAAGCGACCTGCGAGTGCTGAGCCTTTTCGCGAGTCAGGCGGGCGCCGCGATCGCGCGCCAGCAAGCCGTGGACGATCTGGTGAGGGAGGCGGCCGACCGCTCCTCGTTGGAACGGGAAATGGCGCGATCCGCGCATCTGGCGGAAATGGGACGTTTCGCGGCGACGGTGGCCCACGAGTTGCGCAATCCGCTCGGAGCGATCAAGGGTGCGGCCCAATACCTCATCTCGGAATCGCGGGAACGTCCCGACTTGGTCGACTTCCTGCAGATCGTGGTGGACGAAGTGGATGGCCTCGGGCGCCTCACCAGCGACCTGCTCGACTTTTCCAAACCGTCGTTTCCAAACCGCACCGACGAGGATCTGGTTCGCGTGGTCCGCGAGGAAATCGAGTGGCTGCGGCCGGATCTGGGGCGGATTGGCGCCAGCGAAGTGGTCCTGCGGTCGGCTCCGGCCACGGCGCCATGCCGTATCGATCGAGGACAGATCGACCGCGCCCTGCGCAACATCCTGATCAACGGCGCCCAAGCCATTGCTTCGGTGGCGAACACGCGGGCCAACGGTGCCATCGAAATTCGCGTCTAGGATGCCGGCGATGCTTGGCGCATCGATGTCGACGACAACGGTCCCGGATTGTCCGCGTCGGTCCAAAGCCGTTTGTTCGAGCCATTCTTCACGACCAAAGCCCGTGGAACCGGCCTCGGCTTGGCTCAAGTCCGGCGCGACATCGAGGCGCACGGTGGCGAAATCCTGGCGACCACGGCGCCGGGCGGTGGAGCCCGTTTCCGCATACTGCTGCCCAAGGCCTGAGGATTCGTCCTCCAAAAGCCGACCTGTTGGGTGGAGAAACCCATGACAGGCAATTCGACCGGAGCCACCATCCTCGTCGTCGACGACGAACCCAATCTACGCCGCGTTCTCACCGCCGTCCTCGAGCGTGACGGACATCGTGTGATCGTGGCGGACGGGGGGCGCGATGCCATCCGCAAGGCCAAGGCCGAGACCCGACTCGATCTGCTCGTGACCGACTTTCTCATGCCCGACCTGAACGGGCTCGAGGTCCTCGAAGCGGTGCGACGTCAGCATCCCGGTTTGCGGGCGTTGCTGATCTCCGGACACGGCACGGTCCGCTCCGCGGTCGAAGCAATCAAACTTGGCGCGTTCGATTACCTCACCAAGCCCTTCGATGTGGAGCAGGTTCGTGAAACGGTGGAACGGGCGCTTACGGCGCCGTCCGCACCGACCCCAGATGCCGGCGCGACGGCCGAGGTTTCCCCGAAGTTGACCGTTGTGGGGGAAGGAGCCCCGGCCCCCAAACTTCCGAAATTGCCGACCGGCGACCTTATCGGCGACGCGCCGGCGGCGCGCCGAATGCTCCACCAGCTGCTCCAGGCCGGCAAGTCCTCCAAGGCGACGGTTCTTCTCCTGGGGGAGTCCGGCACGGGCAAGGAAGTGGCGGCCCGCCTGCTGCACGAGGCGAGCCCACGGCGACGCGGCCCTTTCGTCGCCGTTTCGTGCGCGGCCTTGCCCGAGACGTTGCTGGAATCCGAATTGTTCGGGCATGAAAAGTCGGCTTTCACGGGAGCGGCTGGCGCAAAACCGGGTCGGTTCGAATTGGCGGAGGGAGGCACCCTGTTCCTCGACGAAATCGGGGATATTCCGCCTATCACGCAGGTAAAGCTCCTGCGCGCCTTGCAGGAGCGCGAGATCTGCCGCATCGGGGGCGTCAAGACCACGAAGGTGGATGTACGCGTGGTGGCCGCCACGAACCGGGACCTTTGGCGAGCCGTCGTCGATGGGACGTTCCGCCTCGACCTCTATTACCGGCTCCATGTGGTGCCGGTGATGCTTCCGCCGCTCAGGGAGCGAAAGGAAGACATACCGGCGCTCGCGTCGTACTTCCTCGAGCGAGCCGGGCGCGAAAATGGTAGGGAATTGACCGACGGTCTTTCGGATTCCGCCCTCGAATGCCTGTTGCGGCATACGTGGCCCGGGAACATCCGGGAATTGCAGAACGTGATGGAATATGCGGTCGTGATGGCCGATGATGCCGCTCGGCAAGTTGTTCCCGACTTCCTGCCCGAATCGATCACGAAGTCGCAGGAGCCGGAATCGACGCGACTTCGGGTGGTCGGGGCCTAACCGGAAGCCACGCGGTTGCGGATGCAGCGGGGAGTCGTCGCGGGGACTTGGTTCCTATGCGGAATCACGTTTTCGCTATGGCTGGTCGGCAGTTGCCTCGATCGGCGGTGCGAAGTCGTGGTGGATGCCCCGGTTTCCGCAAACGAGGAAGTACTCCCCGAAGCGGGCGAACCTGTCGAAACGGTCGCCCGAATCCAATTCGATCCCGCGGTGTCCGCTTCCGTTTCCGAGTGGACGGCTGTTTGGAGCAACTGGTCGCGTCGGGGAATAGGCGATGCGTTCGCGCGCCGCCCGCAAGCGACTCTGCGAGCCGGTGCGGCCGATACGTTAATTTCCGTTGTCGGAAGCGATCCCGGTGCGGTCGAGGAAATGGTGGAGGGGACCCTGTCCCGATTGTTCCCAGTTCCTGCCGCGGGCTCGAGCGGCGGGAACGATTCCAAGACGGGTCTGCTCCGCGCCGCACGGTTGCGAACCCTCGGGTTGTCGCGTGGCGGTCGCACGGACGCGCTCGCCGCCGAGATGTTCGGGTTGTCTTCGGATTTGCGGCGATTCGGGATCGAACTTGGGCAGTTCGCGCGCATGGAAACGGCGCCCATCACCGTGTCCTCCGACCCCCCGGCGAACAGCCCTTGGCCACGATTGGTCGGGGCGATCGAGCTCCCACCGGCAATTGGGGTATCGACGAGCGCATCCCTTGGTGAGAAACGAATGGCCGTGGCTGCGGAGAATGCCGCGGTCGCATCCGCGTTTGTGGGTTCGTGGCCGCCATTGCTTGCCGCCTTGCCCCATCTCGTTTCGATGGAGACGCTCCCCGAACCGGATGCCGCGCCGCTGCTTCCCCGTGCCGTAAAGATCCGATGGACGCTTCAGACGACCCGCGAACCGGTTCCGTGGCTTCTCGCTTTGTCACCGTTCTTCCTCGGCATTGTCGGAACGCTTTCGGCCTCGCGGTCTTGCAGAGACGGCGCAGCGCATGCGGGAGTCCGGTCCACCACTTCGACGCACGTAGCACGACTTGGCGAAATCGTCCCTGCCACGGACTTCCTGGCGCGCATACCGGCGCGAATGGATCGACGAGGGCGTGTGCTGGCGTTCTGCTCCCCGGACCCGACGGAATCCACCTTGGATGCCGTGGCGAAGTCCTTCCATGGCACGAGTGGTCGCGTGCTGCGCATGAGCCTCGACACCGGTGCGCCCTCGGTGCCTTCCACCGACGCGAACCTCCCAGGTTTGCTGGACGTGCTTTCCGGATCGACACCGATTGAAATGGCGATTGTGGGGAACTCCGAGGGCGGGTGGCGAATGTCCGGCGGCTCGTCGAGCCACACCAGCGAATCGGACGCGATGTCGGTGTCGCACCTGATCGATGTCCTCGCGATGGTTTTCGATCCGGTGGTGGTCGGAATGGGGGGCATACCGATGCACTCCGAATCCTTGGCTTGGGCCGACCACGTCGTGGTCGGGTTGCCCGCGGGAAACACACCCACGGGGAAGTGGCGCGCACTCGCGGATGGGCTCGATGCCGCTGGGGTGCCCGCGGAAAACCGCACCGTCGTGTCGGCGCGAGTATCGAACCTCGGTGCCGAGACTCGTCCGGCACGGAGCAACGTCGTTACCGATGCGTGGAAGATCGAACGGTTGGTGGGCGAGCAGCCCGCCGCAGGATCGCCGATTGCCGACCGGCCCGTTTGATTCTTCCTACGGGGGACCGGCGACGAGAAACTGGTGCCATTTCGGCGCGGCTTTGGCCAGGCCCAACGCTTGGTACCGCTGCCCGAATCCATTGGCTTGGAACAGGTCGTCGTCGTCGTATTGCGCCGGGGATGGAATATAGGCGGCAATTCCGTTGGAGCGGGGATGCCGACTTCCGTTGACGTTCGCCACGATCGCCGCTTTCGCCGCATTCCTGACTCGCACGACCTTGTTCTGAACCTCGGGATCCGGGATACGCAGGCTGCCCGCGCTCGAGGCGGCCAGTCGATCCACGAAATCGATGAGATCCTTGTTTTCCGAATACGCGTACGATTCGGCTTCGGAACGAGCCGAGGCGATGGCCGGACCGTGGTTAGCCGCGGCCGACAGGAGCGCGGCGCCCAAACCATCCATCTCGGCCACAAGGTCGGCTATCTTGGTCGGATCGAGCACCGATTGCGTGGTGTTCGACGCAGTCCCAAACCTCAGGAGGGTGTCCTGGATGGTTCCGGTCGCGAGATCCCGCGCACCGATGTCGGGGTTCGAAACCACGCGTTGCACCCAAAGGTCGTAGGGCAATCCCTCGCCGGGGGGGCTTTCCTGAGAACCCAGGAGCAAATCGGTGACATTGCGGTTCTCGTAGGCCACCTCGACCATTTGCATCAACGACAGGTCCATCATGACCAAATCCCATTTGCGGTTTTCGGGATGGGCCAAAGCCTCGGGCATTTGGATCGTGTCGATGTGGTTGTCCGTCTCGTCGTCGTATGAGAATCCACGGGTGAGCGCCACCTTGCGCCATCCGGCTCCATGATTCCAAAGCACCAGACAGTAATGGTCCGCGGGAAACGTCTTCACTCCCCACTGCGTGAATTCCCGCAAGGTGGTTCCCTGACCCATATCGACATCGTCCCGCTGACTTAGGACGCGGCTTTCGATGACTTGCCGAAGCGGGTCGTTGGCGGTTTCCCGGGTGACGTAGTACCGGCGTGTGTCTCCCCAGTCACCCTGGGTGCTGTCGAACCTTCCTTTGATACGTTTGAACTGCACCACCAGATTCACGCCTTCGGTCGAACCCCACTGCTCCATTTGATTCATGTTGAGCAGGCCGTACTTCTCCAAGTCGTTTGCTCCATTGATGTAAACCAGCACCGTCCACTTTTTGCGCGGTTGGACGTCGGGATCCACGGAAACCTTCCAACCCGGCTGCGCCACCTTCGTGCCCCCCGGCGTGACGACGAGTTCGGCCGCCGGCGGCAAGGCGACCTTTGGGACGCTGCCCCCGCAACCGACGGAGGCCAAAAGTGCGAGGGCGACGAAGGCGTGGAGAAGCGAGCGGACGAGGGAT
>JBJTRZ010000311.1:0-1637 GCA_046076415.1 Armatimonadota bacterium | reverse complement strand
GATGGACGTCGTCGATCGGGACCAATCGGATCTCGTTGTGGCTAGGCCCCACCGGGGCGTCATAGGAGTAACACGTCGTGTGACGGATTTCGAGATGCATGATCAGTATTGGAGGTAGTCGCCGAGAATGGCGTCGCCGACCGCATCGATCCGGTCGGTCAGCGTGGAAAGGTATTCCGGCAGACCCTCGCCGAGCAATGTTCCGGGTTCGGCAAAGGCGAGATCGGCTTCCAAGCGTCCGCACAAACGCTCGGAGCGACACGTGGGAGTGCCGGTGCGTCCCCCGGAAATCCGATGCAGGCACCTTTCCACTTCCCTCACGCCATGGCGCACGGATGCGGGAAACCGTTCGTCCAAAACGAGAAAATCGACGATGCGCACGGGATCGATCCCGGCAGGGTGTGCCTTACGGTACATCTCGAGTCCACTTGCCGAGCGCAGCGCGGCCGTCCAGCCCCGGTCCACGAACAGTGCCCCGGATTCCAGCGGAACATCCTCCATCACGGATTCGCCCACGCACACCGCAAGTTGGCGTACCGTCTGACCGGCGCGTTCCAGGAAGCGGCCCGCATCGAGCCAATCGCGCCCTTCGTCGTAGAGCATGGTCCGGCTCAATATTCCTTGGAAAAGGTGGGACGCGTTCCGCACTTTAGTGAAGAAATGATCGGGCGAGCTACGGAAGACCTTGTCGACATCCCATTCGCGCAGTTCCAGCCACGCCACATTGAGCGCCTCCCACATTTCGGAGCTGATCTGCTCGCGCATGGTTCGCGCGTTTTCCCGAGCCCTCCCCCATACCGGAACGATCGCATCGGGATTGCCCGAGTCGAAGGCGAACCAATGGAACGCGCGGCGGTCGTCGGCCAGCATGTCCTCCGTATCGCCACCGAGCACCCCCGTGAGGCGCGACCAACGTCCCGCCGCGTTTCCGGACTCGAGCGAGGCGTGATAGTGGACATCGACGATGCGCGCCATCGCCTCCGCCCGTTCGACATATCGCCCGATCCAGTAGCAGGAATCGGCATCACGCGCGAGCATCGCCGTCTCCTTCCAGCACCCAGGTGTCCTTGCTTCCCCCGCCTTGCGACGAATTGACGACGTAACTGCCCCGACGGAGCGCCACGCGGGTCAGTCCACCGGGCACCACCACCACGCGGCCATCGGGGTGGCAGAGGACGAACGGCCGCAAATCCACGTGCCGGCCCTCGACGACGCCATCGACGAACGTCGGGGATTGCGACAATTCCACCAAGGGCTGGGCGATGTAGTTTCTCGGATTGGCGAGGACGCGATCCCGAAAGAGCGCCCGCTCCTCGGTCGTGGCGGAGGGTCCCATCAACATCCCGTATCCGCCGGACTCGTTCGCCGCCTTCACGACCAATTTGTCCAAGTTCGCGAGTATGTGCGAGAGTTGGGCGGGTTCCGACCCCAGGAAGGTTTCCACGTTCGGCAGGATTGGATCCTCGCCGAGATAATAGCCGATCATCGCCGGGACATATGCGTACACCGCCTTGTCGTCGGCGACTCCCGTACCGATGGAATTGGCCAAGGCCACATTGCCGGCCCGGTATGCGTTCACCAGCCCCGTGCACCCGAGCAGGCTGTCCGGCCGAAACACCAACGGGTCCAGGAAATCG
>JBJTRZ010000310.1:0-7222 GCA_046076415.1 Armatimonadota bacterium | reverse complement strand
GTGAAGCGTCCGGTGAACGCGAAATCCCTCCGCTGGAGCAGGCGCGGCCGGCTGCGGTCCGCGGGCCAGAGCGCGATGCCGCCTTCGAAAAACCCCGCGAGGATGCGTCCATCGGGGGACCGTTCGACGCTCCACAGGTTTTCGCCGGCCCAGAGGCGGGATCCGGCGGGCGTGAGCAGGCGGCCGTTGGGCAGGATGGTCTCGCCCCCCGGGACGACCTTGGCGACGCGTTTGCCGGCGGGAGCGCCGTAGGCGGCCGTGGGCGGCGCGGCGGAGCGTTGGGCGGCGCGGCCGAGGGGGCCGGCGGCGAGGGCGACGCCGGTGGCGAGTCCAAGTCCGGTCAGGGCGACGGCCGGGAGCAGGGAGCGCATGGGACCTCCGAAAGCGGTCGCGGGGAGCGATCGAGCTCCCCGCGGTGAATGGACGACGCCGGCCGAGGAAGGCCGATGCGAATCAGTCGTCGCCGGACTTGTCCTTGCGGGCGGTCGACTGGTCGGGCGTGTCGTTCTTGCCGGGCTCGACGGCCTTTTCGCCGCAGCCAAACAGCGGGAGGCAGAGGGTTGCGAGGAGCGCGACGACCATCAGTCGTCGACCAAGGAGGGTTTGCATGGAGAACACCTGAGGTTTTGGTAAGGGAAGGACCCCGGGAGACGGGCTCCCGGGGTCCGAGCCATCGACGTGATTAGTCGGTGAACCGGCAGTCGGCACCCGGAGCGGAACCCGGGGCGCAGGCCGGGAAGTTGGCCATGATCCAGGCGGGGATGTCGCCGCAGGCGATACCGTCCGGCACGGCCATACCGTCGGGCGAAGTCGGGTTCTTGTAGACGATGCTCGACTGATCGGCGCAGTAGGCCGTGCGGGCGAGCACCGGGTCGGTGACCATGATGAAGCGGCCGTTGAAGGCGCCCGCCATGTAGCCGGCCTTCACCTTGATCGCCTTGGCATGGCCGTCGACGAACGCGTAGTTGAACATACCGCCCTGATGGCGCAGCGCGTTGTTGTTGGTGCCCGGCCAAGTGTCGGCCGCGAAGCCGATACCCAGCGTCATGCGCGGGGTGTCGTAGGTGTCTCCGAACGCGAACGTTCCGGCGGGCTCGGCGATGCCGGCGAGCGACACACCCGGGATGTGGGTGCGCGTCGGCGGAAGGGCCAAGGAAGCCGGGTCGATCTGCTGGCGCTGCATCAGGCCGCCACCGCGCCAACCGATCGGGCCCCAGTTGTAGCCGTAGCCGACGTACTTGCGCAGGCGGTAGGGACCGGAGGAGCGGCCGTTGACGCCGGAGCCTTGGGTGTAGGCGCCACCGTCGTTGCGGTCGGGGCAGTAAAGGACATCGATGTTCTTGATGTAGGGCATCAACTCGGTCCACCACTCCCAGCCGCCACCGCGGCCGTTGGGGGTGGTTTCATCGTAGTCCTGCACGTACATGCCGAACGCGAGACCCATCTGCTTGGTGTTGGAAAGGCAGGAGATACCCCGCGCCTTGGCGCGGGCCTGGGCGAACACCGGGAAAAGGATGGCGGCCAGGATGGCGATGATGGCGATGACCACCAAAAGTTCGATGAGCGTGAAGCCGCTCTTGCGACGCATCATGATACGAAACCTCCACAAACCAGAGGAAAAGCCGGGGAAGAGTCCCCTTGGCTCCAAGTATACGGACGATCGGGTTCGACCCGCCGGTCCGGATTCACCCTTTTTTCACGTAGATCGAAAAAAACCGGCAAATCCAACAGGTGGGATGCGACTCCGCACCAACCTACCGCGACGACGACGAGCGCGGTTCAACTCCATGTTAAGGCTTTCAGACGATTTTGTCCTCCTTGACACGGGCCATCGCCGACGCTAAAATTCGTCCGTTCGTTCGACAAGCCTGACGGGATACCCAAGGGGTATCCTTTTTCTTTTTCAGACCATTCGGGAGAGCCACATGGGCGCAGTCGTGGTCGTCGGAACCCACTGGGGCGACGAGGCCAAGGGGAAGTTCGTCGATCTGATCGGCCAATCGGCCGACATCGTGATCCGCTACGGCGGGGGGCCCAACGCGGGGCACACGGTGCAGGTCGGCGGCGAAACCTACAAATTCCACCTGATCCCCTCGGGAATCCTGACCCCGAATCGGCTGTGCATCATGGCCGATGGAATGGTGATCGACCCGGCCACGCTCGCCGGAGAAATCCGCACCTTGGTCGCACGCGGGGTCGATGTCTCCGGGCTGCGCATCTCCCAAAACGCCCACGTCATCCTGCCGTGGCACCGCGACCTCGACCGACTCGAAGAGGCTCGGCGCGGCAAATCCGCCATCGGCACCACCGGACGTGGCGTCGGACCGTGCTACGCCGACAAAGCGTCGCGCACCGGCATCCGCATGGGCGACCTAATCCACCCCGACCGGCTACGCGCCCGCCTCGAGGCGATCCTTCCGCTGCGCAACGACATTCTGGTCAAGGTCCACGGCGCGGAACCGTACGCGGTCGACAACGTTATCGAGGGCCTCGCCGACGCGGTCCGGGAGCTCGCGCCCTACGTGGCCGACACGCAGGCCATCGCGGGCGAGGCGCTCCGCACGGGCAAGCGCATCCTGTTCGAGGGCGCCCAGGCCACGATGCTCGATATCGACGGTGGCACCTATCCGTACGTCACCTCGTCGCACCCGATCTCCGGCGGCGCCACGATCGGCACGGGGGTTCCGCCCACCGCCATCGCCGAGGTGCTCGGCGTGGTCAAGGCCTACACCACGCGCGTCGGCGCCGGCACGTTCCCGACCGAACTCGACAACGACACGGGCGAGCGCATCCGGGTGCGCGGCAATGAATACGGGACCACCACGGGACGACCGCGCCGCTGCGGCTGGCTCGACGCGTTCGCGCTCGGCTATTCCGCGCAGGTCAATGGCTTGACCGGCATCTGCGTGGGCCACCTCGACGTGTTGGCGGGATTCGACACGGTTCGGATCTGCACCGGCTATCTCAGGAACGGCCAACCCCTCGCGGCATTCCCGTCCGGGGATGTCGCCAACCTCGATGGCTGCGTGCCGGTGTTCGAGGATTTGCCGGGCTGGCCGGAGGACGACATCGCGTCGGTGCGCCGATTCGACGACCTTCCCGAGGCGGCCCGAAACTACGTGCGCCGTGTCGAGGCCATGGCGGGCGTTCCCGCCCGGTTCGTCTCGGTCGGCCCCGCCCGGGAACAGGCGTTCCCGACCCCCGGCTCCCCGGCTCCGGATCGGTTGTTCGATACCCCGGCGCGCCGCGGCGCCTGATCGGCGGTGGATCCGCTCGTCGCCCTGGTCGGTCCCACGGCCTCCGGCAAGACCGCCGTGGCCATCGCTCTGGCGCGGGTCCTCGGCGCGGAAATCGTGAGCGCGGATGCCGTGGCCGTGTATCGCGGGCTCGACATCGGCGCGGCGAAACCCGACGCCGCCGAGCGGGCCGCGGCGGTTTTCCACTGCATCGATATCGCCGAGCCGTCGTTCGACTTCTCGGTGCACGACTATGTCGCCGCGGCGGAGTCGGCCTGCGCCGACATACGACGGCGCGGCCTCCTGCCGTTGATCGCCGGGGGCACCGGCCTCTACGTTCGCCCGATGATGGCCACGTTGTCGTTGCCCCCCGTTGCGCCGAACCCCGAAGTGCGCGGCGCGCTGATCCTGGAAGCGGAATCGATCGGCGTGGAGGCCCTGCATGCCCGGCTCGCCCGCGTCGATCCTCCCTCCGCCGCACGCATCCACCCCGGCGATCTCCGGCGCATTGTCCGCGCGCTCGAGGTGCACGCCGCGACCGGGCGGCCGATGTCGGAGTTCCACACGCCCGAGGGTGTTCATGGAATCCCGCGCCCGGGCGCCATCACCGTCGGACTCGAGCGCACCCCGGACGATTTGGCGAGGCGCATCGCGGCCCGGGTGGTCGCCATGCTCGAGGCCGGGTTCGAGGACGAAGTGCGTGCTCTGCTGGAGGCCGGGTTCGATCCCAAGGGGAAAGCCCTTTCCAGTCTCGGATACCGCCATCTGATACAGTATTTGGTCGACGGACGGCCTCTTTCCGAGGTGGTCGCGGAACTCGAGCGCGACACGCGGCGCTACGCGAAGCGCCAGCGCAGCTGGTTCCGCAACGATCCGTCGGTGCGTTGGGTGGAAGTCCGACCGGACGAGCCACCCGCGGAAACCGCCGGGCGGATCGCGGATCTCCTGCATGCCTCGGGCCTGCCGGGAAGGTTCGCGGACGACCCGGACGAACGAGGTTAACGAATGAACAAGTCTCCGGTGCTCCAGGATGTCTTCCTCAATCAGGTTCGCAAGGAAAACATCGCCGTCACCATCTATCTCGTGAACAGCGTCCAACTGCGGGGCCATGTCAAAGGCTTCGACACGTTCACCATCCTGCTCGAGTCTCCCGGCCGGCCCACGCAGCTCGTCTACAAGAGCTCCGTGACCAGCATCGTTCCGATGCGCCCCGTGCACATGCGCGATGGCGCCCCTGCGGAGCGCTCGGCCGAAGCGCCGGCTCCCCAGGACGACGAGGGCGGGGACGCGTGAACCTCGCGTTCGCGAAAATGCACGGGATCGGCAACGATTTCGTGCTGGTCGACCATCTTGCGCACGGTGCCCCTTCGGTGGACGTGGTGCAGGAGGCGGCGCGTTTCCTGTGCGATCGGCACTTCGGCATCGGCGCCGATGGCGTGCTCTCGGTGCTCCCGCCCGATGCGCCCGACACCGACTTCGCCTATCGGATGTTCAATCCCGACGGTTCGGAGGCGGAGATGTGCGGCAACGGCATCCGCTGCTTCGGCAAGTGGGTGCGCGACGCCGGACACACGGATGCGGACCGCATCCGCGTGGGCACCAAGGCGGGCATCAAAGTCCTCGATCTGGTCCTCGACGGAACCTCAGTCGCAGCGGTGCGGGTCGACATGGGGCGCCCCGGCCTGTTGCGGACCGACCTCCCGATGGAGGGACCGGACGGCGAAGTGCTCGACGAACCGATCGCCGTCGACGGCACGTCGGTGCGCATCACCGGTGTCTCGATGGGCAACCCGCACATCGCCTATTTCGTCGACACCGCCACCGACGCATCGATCGATCGCCTGGGCCCGCTCCTGGAGCGCCATCCGGCCTTCCCGCGTCGCACCAATGTGCATGAAGTGGAGCAGGTTGGTCCCGACACGCTGCGGATGCTCACGTGGGAGCGCGGCGCGGGCCGCACCCTCGCCTGCGGCACCGGCGCGTGCGCGGTCGCGGTGGCGGGACACCGCCTGGGCCGCACCGGCCGCTCGGTCGTTTGCCAGCTTCCCGGCGGCGACTTGTCGATCCACTGGGACGAGGCCACGGGCCACGTGCACATGACCGGCCCCGCCGCCATGGTCTTCACCGGAACCATCGCATGGTGAGGGCGACGCCGCGTCGCGAAGCCCCCGCCCCGCCCCCCGCGCCCGGCCGTCTGGTCCGGCGCCACACCGGCGACGAAAGTCGCTTCCAATTCCCGAAAGGATGCGTTTGACATGCCCCCCCGCGCCCAGCGCCTCGAGCTGATCCCCCCTTATTTGTTCGGCGAGATCGCCCGCCTCAAGGCCAAGGCCCGCGCCGAAGGTCGCGACCTCATCGACTTCGGCATCGGCGATCCCGACCAACCCACCCCCGCCCCGATCGTCGAAAAACTCCACGAGTTCGCCCAGGATCCCGAAACGCATCGGTACGACGAATCCGACGCCGGCGACCCGGCGTTCCTGCGCGACGCCGCGACGTGGTTCTCCAACCGCTACGGGGTGACACTCGATCCGGCCACCGAGATGGTGCTGCTGATCGGTTCCAAGGAAGGCCTCGCGCACCTCTGCTGGGCGTATGTCGATCCGGGCGACCGCACGCTGGTGCCCGATCCGAACTACACCGTGCCCAAGGTGCAGACCCTGCTGGCCGGGGGCGTGCCCTATCCGATGCCGCTGCTGGCGGAGAACGGCTTCCTGCCCGACCTGACCGCGATCCCCACCGACGTGGCCAAGGCGGCGAAGCTGCTCTTCCTCAACTATCCGCACAACCCCACCGGCGCCGTCGCTCCGCTGTCGTTCTTCGAGGACGCCATTCGCTTCGCCAAGGAGTATGACCTGCTGATCTGCAACGACTGCGCGTACGCCGAAGTGGGCTTCGACGGCTACCGACCGCCGTCGATCCTGCAGGCCGAGGGCGCCAAGGATGTTGCGATCGAGACCCATTCCCTCTCGAAAACGTTCAATATGACCGGCTGGCGCATCGGGTTCGCGGCGGGCAATCCCGACGCGGTGGCGACCCTGAACAAAATGAAGGCGAACATCGACTCCAAGCAGTTCGCGGCCATTTCCCGCGCAGCCGGCTGGGCGTTGCTCCACGGCGACAACTCGGCGACCATGGCCCTCTACGACAAGCGGCGGCGTTTGCTGGTGGACGGCCTCAATTCGCTGGGCTGGAAACTCGAGTACCCGAAGGCCGGATTCTTCCTTTGGATCCCGGTGCCCAAGGGCGCCACGGCCATGGGCTTCGCGAAAACCATGCTCGAGGACGCCGGCGTGCTGGTGATTCCGGGCGTTGGCTACGGCGAACACGGCGAAGGCTATGTCCGCATGAGCCTGACCATCGCGGGCGACAAGGATGGCGAGCGCGTGGTGGAGGCGATCCGGCGCATCCGCGCCCATGTCGACCTGAGCGGCCTCGCCTGATTTTCGCGCCGGGGAGGAGCCCCTCGCCTCCTCCCCGGCCGCACCGAACACGATCCGGAGATTTCCTTGGGCAACCACGACGCGACGCACCATTTCGAAACCTTGGCCATCCATGCCGGGCAGGGCCCCGACCCGGCCCACGGCGCGGTGATGCCGCCGATCTACCAAACGTCCACATTTGCGTTCGAGGGCTACAACCAACCCCGCGAATTCGATTACACCCGCTCGGGCAACCCGACGCGAAAGGCGCTCGAGGACTGCCTGGCCGCGCTCGAGGGCGGCCGGCGCGGCTTCGCCTACGCCACCGGCATGGCGGCCACCGCCAGCCTGCTTTCGATGTTCAACGCGGGCGACCACCTGCTCGTGCACGACGATCTGTATGGGGGCACCTACCGACTGCTCGCCAGCGTGCTGGCCCCCAAGGGCATCGCCGTCGAATTCGTGAACATGCGCGACCTCGATCTGCTGCGCGCGTCGATCCGGCCCGAGACCAAGGGAATTTGGACGGAAACCCCCACCAATCCGCTGATGAACCTGCTCGAC
>JBJTRZ010000309.1:0-10690 GCA_046076415.1 Armatimonadota bacterium | reverse complement strand
GACCCGGTCGGGCGCGAGGTCCGCGACCGTGTGTGCGCCAAGTGCCCGATTGAACACCGCTTGGGTGTCGACGAAATAGGCGCCATGCCGTCCCGCCAGACGCAGCACGATCGCCCGGTATTCGTCCATGCGCGCCCGCATCGGGTCGGCGAGGTTGGCCTCCACCAGGAACGGGGTCATCAGCACGAGGCCCTGCAGGCGCGGGCGGATCGACGACAGCAAGCCCGAATAGATCGCTTCGTAATCCACCGGATCCACCGGCGCGTCGAGGTGGTCGAACTGCCGCCACACATCGTTGGTGCCGATCATGATCGAGAGCCAGTCCGGCGCCAAACCCGCGACATCGGCTTCCCAGCGACCCGCGAGGTGCCGGACGGTGTTGCCGGAAATGCCCGTGTTGAGCACGCGCATTCCCGGCAGGCGATCGGCCACGAGTCGGGCGTAGCCATCCCCGATGCCTCCGCCCTCTCCGACCGGGCGTGCACGACCGCAATCGGTGATCGAGTCGCCGGTGAGCAGCAGCGTCGCGCCGGGGGCGATCCTCACGGCTTGCCCCAGGAGTAGCCGATCGTCCCCAGGAAACCGCGGGCAAGCACCATGTGTCCCGACGGGCTCGGGTGGATGCGATCCCCCGCGAGTCCCAGCGGATCCGTGACTTTCATGGCCCGGTCGTAGGCGGCCTGCGTGTCGAAGAATTGGCAACCGTTCGCCCGCGCCACCGCGCCCGCCAGCCGGCCGTATTCGTCCATCCGGCGCCGCATCGGGTCGTTGCGGTCGGGTTGGATATGGAACGGCGTCATGACCGTCACTCCCCGCAGGATGGGCTTGGCGCGCACGATCAATTCGCGGAGCGTGGCCGTGTATTCCTCGGGAAGCACCGGAGTTCCGCGCCCGTCGAATTGCCGCCACACATCGTTGGTGCCGATCATGATCGACAGCCAGTTGGGTTTGAGATCCAGCACATCGGTCTTCCAGCGCTCGGCGAGATGCCGCACGGTGTTTCCGGAAATGCCGGTGTTGAGCACCTTGATTCCCAGTTCGGGGTAGGTGGCACCGAGCAGCGCCGCGACCTGCGACGGGTATCCGCCGCCGAGGCCGGGGCCTTCGCCCACGGGACGTGCGCGCCCCGCATCCGTGATCGAATCGCCGATGAAAAGCAGCGTGTCGCCGCGTTGAAGTTTCATGAAACCGAATTTCCTTTCCCGGACGGGGCGCTTCCTTCCCGGAGGACGAACAGGCTGATCAGGAATCCGACGGTGAGCAGTGCGCTGGAGATCGCGAAGACCAGCAGGTTGCCGGCGTGGTGGACATGGAGCGCGGACGCGAGCCCGGCTCCGGTGAACGCGCCGACTCCCTGCGCGAGCCGGACCGATCCGATCAGCCCGCCCCGCTCGTGCGGGTCGGCGAGGCCCGAGAGATAGGCCATGTACGACGGGAAACTGAGCACGAACCCGAGGCCGAGCACGGTGCCCAGCACCACCACGGCGATTTGGGAGGACGCCGCTTGGATGCCCCACAGCGCGGCGGCGCACAGTCCCATCCCCAGCCGGATGGCGCGCGTCTTCCCCCAGCGGTCCGCCACGTGCCCGAGCGGCACCGACACCGCACCGATGAGCAGCGCCGGCACCAGCAGGGCGGTCCCGAATCCCGACTCGGTCATCCCGAATCGGTCCATGAAATAGCTCTTCGCGTACGGCCCGATCAGCCCCACCGACAGGAAGATCAGAAACCCCAGACCCATCAGCGCGGGCACGCGGCGCAGCGTTCGCACGAACGCCGCCTTGTCGAACGCGGAAACGGGCGGCTCCGGGCCATCCCCCCGGTGCTCCACCCGCCCCGGCGCGACCCAGGCCGACAGCAACGACGCGAGCAGGAAACACCCGGCCGCCAGGAAAAACGACGGCGCATAGCGGTGCGGATCGCTCGCCGCGTACCGCCCCCCGAAGTGGTCGTTCATCAGGCCGGCCGCCAGCGGACCCACCGCGATGCCGCCAAGGTAGGTCACGTTGAGCAACGTCATCGCGCGGGCTTGACGGCCGGGCGGGCAGCGATCGGCGACGCTGGCGAAGACCGAGGGCCACAGCATGGCGGCACCCAGCCCGTCGAGCGCGCGCATCCCCAGGATCGCGGCGGTCACCGCTCCCAGCCCCAGCCACCCGCCCGACTCGGCGGGGAGGCGGATGAACGCGGTGCCGACACAGGTGGCCACCGACAGAAGGGTGCCCAGCACCATCAAGCGGCGACGTCCCAACCGATCCGCCAGCATTCCCATCGGCGAATTGCCCGCGGCCTCCGCCGTGTAGAAAACCGCCATCGCGATGCCGGGCAGGCTGGCGAGACGCAACCCCTTTTCGAGGAAAAGCGGCAACGAGGCGATGTTGACGATCACGAACGCGAGTTCGGCGAGGCCGGCGATCGCCGAGAGGACCAATAGGAAGAGCCCCTCCGGCACCGCGCGACGTGTCATCGGTCCAGTATACAGCCGGCCCTGCGACGGCTTTCCCGCCCCGCGAATCGCCGACCCTTTTGGTCGGGTACAATTCCCTTCGCCATGGAACCCCTTGTCGGCATCGATCTCGGCACCACCCACAGCCTCGTCGCGGTGGTCCGCGACGGCGTTCCCGTCGTGCTTCCCGACCCGACCAGCGGCGACCCGCTCGTGCCGTCCGTGGTCCATTTTCCGGAAGGCGGTGCTCCGATCGTCGGTGCCAACGCCATGCCGCTGCTCGCCACCGACCCCGCACGCACCGTCCACTCCGCGAAGCGACTTATGGGGCGCGGGCAAGGCGATGCCGACACCGCGCGCCAAGGGCTCGGATACGCCATCGACGACGACTGCCGCGTGGTGCTTCCGGGGGGCGAAACGGTTTCCGCACCGGAAGTGGCGTCGCTGATCCTGGCCCGACTCCGCGACATCGCCTCCGCCGCCGCGGGAACCCCGGTGACGCGCGCGGTGGTCACGGTGCCGGCCTATTTCAACGATGCGCAGCGCCAGGCCACGCGGGAAGCCGGCGCCCTCGCCGGCCTCGACATCGTACGGGTCGTCAACGAACCCACCGCCGCGAGCCTCGCCTACGGCCTGCAAAATCGCAAGGAAGGCGTGGTGGCCGTCTACGATCTGGGAGGCGGCACGTTCGATGTCTCGATCCTCCGGCTGGAGGACGGCGTCTTCGAGGTGCTGTCCACCGCCGGCGACACGCGTCTGGGCGGGGATGATTTCGACGAAGCGCTGGCCGGGTGGCTGCGCGAGCGCGGAGCCCCCGAAGCGGGATTGCGCCTCGAGGCGGAACGTGCGAAACGGCGGCTTTCCGACGGCCGAACCACGGTGGTGGCGGGCATCCAAATCGATCGCGCCGATTTCGAAGCCTTGGCCGCGCCCTGGATCGAACGGACCCTCGCGATCACCGACGGCGCGCTGCGCGATGCCGGACTGACGGTGGAGGGCATCGACGAAGTGGTGTTGGTGGGGGGGAGCACGCGCATTCCCGCCGTTCGCGGGGCGGTGGAGCGCCGCTTCGGCCGCGCGCCGCACACCGAACTCGATCCCGATCAGGTGGTCGCCCTCGGCGCGGCCCTGCAAGCCGATATCCTCGCCGGCAACCGTTCCGACACCCTGCTGCTCGATGTCACCCCGCTCTCGCTGGGCATCGAAACCATGGGGGGCGCGGTGGAGAAGCTGCTCTTCCGCAACACCAAGATCCCGTCGTCGGCCGTGGAGGAGTTCACCACGAGCATCGACGGACAGTCGAAGGTCCTGCTCCATGTGGTGCAGGGCGAGCGCGAAATGGCCGCCGACAACCGCAGCCTCGCCCGCATCGAACTCGGCATTCCCCCGCTCCCGGCGGGCGTTCCCAAAATCGCGGTGACGTTCCTGCTCGACGCGAACGGCATTTTGCAGGTTTCCGCGAAGGAGCAGCGCAGCGGGGTCGCGGCGAACGTGCGCGTGATGCCCACCTACGGCATCGATGCCACCGAAGTGAAGCGCCGCGTCCGCGATTCGTTCGTGCACGCCGACGAGGATTTCGCGGCGCGGATGCGCGCCGACATGGTGGTGGAAGCCCGCGCCGCCTTGGTTGGCGCGGTCAAATTGCTGGCAAGTCATGGCGAACAGCTCGAACCGCGCGCGCGCGACCGGGTGTCCGCTGCGATGGCGGCCCTCGAGGATGCGTGCGAAAACGCGCCGGACCATGCCGCGGTGCGCGCCGCGTGGGATCACCTCGAGGACGTTGCCCGCCCGCTGGCGGAGGCGGCGATGAGCGGGGTCGCGAACACCTTGATCGGGGGGCGGACCCTCGAGGAAGCGATGCGGTCGCTCGACGCGCGCAAGGAAGGCTAGGCGGTGCTGCGCCTGCCGACCGCACCCGACCAGCGCCGGGTCCTGCTGCTGGGTGACCACCGATGGCTCGCCGAATCCCAGGCGGCGCACGGTGCCCGGGCGCCGCGGGCCGCGCTGGACCCACCCGGCGGTTGGCGCGTTGCCTGCCTCGCCGTTCCCCGCTCCACCGCCGCCGCCGTCCGCTACGTGCAAGTGCCCCGATTTCTGGAAATGGATTTCGCTCCCGACTGGGTGGCGATCGCGGTGGGGTCCGCCGACCTCGAGCCGGTCCTGATCGACCCCGCGCGGTGCGACGGGGCGATCGCGAATCTTGCGGCGCACACGGAGGCGGCTTTGGATCGCATACGGGAGCGGGCGCCCGGAGCCGTCCTTCGGCTTTCGGGAATCGATCCCGCGGAGCGTGAGCCGTGGCCGCTTCCCGGCCCGTGGGTGACGGCTGCGAACGATGCCTTGGCGGCGGTGGCGGATCGAGTGGGGGCGGGATGGATCGCTCCCGACGAAAACCCGGTGGAGCGGATATCGTGGGAAATCGGAGGGAAGCAATGAACGCAAACATGGACGCGTGGCGGGTGGTGCAGGGCGGGTCCGGTCGGGAACGACGGTGGCGGGATCTTGCGATCGCCGCGATCGACAGCGATGTCGTGTTCGTCGGAGAACAGCACGACGATCCCGAGACCCACGCGCTCGAACTCCGTTTGTTCGAGGAAGTCGCCCTGCGGTGGCGCGGCAACGCCGTGCTGGCGATGGAGATGTTCGAACGTGACCAGCAATCGGAGCTCGATCGCTATCTCGCCGGCGCGATTTCCGCTACCGACCTCGCGGGCCGCGTGAAGCTTTGGGGCAATTACGAAACCGACTACCGCCCGCTGGTCGACCACGCCAAGTCCCATCGAATTCCGGTGGTGGGCTCGAACGCCCCCGCGCGGCATGTCCGTCAGGTGGGGCGCGGCGGGCTGGCCGCCCTCGCGAACCTGTCCGCAGGGGAACGCGGCGAGGTGGCGGCGGTGGTGCAGGCGCCGGTCGGCGACACCTATTGGGACCGGTTCAAGGCCACCATGTCGGGGATGGGCGGGTCGCATGGCATGGACGGCGAGGGGATGCTCCGTCGCGTCTACGAGGCCCAGTGCCTCCGCGACGACACGATGGCGGAGTCGATCGAGCGCGCGCTCGCCCCGGGGCGGAAAGTGCTGCACGTGAACGGATCGTTCCATTCCGACGCGGGCCTGGGCACCGCGGCGCGCCTGCGGTGGCGGCGCCCCATCGGTCTGCGCACCTGCGTGGTCAAGGTGGTACCGGTCAAGCAGGCCCCCGCCGCGACCGATCCTCGGCCTTTGCTCAAGGAAGCCGACTGGGTGGTGTTCGTTCCGGATCGCCGCAAGGAAAAAACCGCGTGATCCGCGACCCCGGCGCCGGGTTCCTGCCCGTGCGGCCCGGCGGTGCGGAGCCCATCAACGACGATTCGTTCGACGAGGACATCGCCCGCCCGGGAAACGTTTACGTGGAATTCTGGACCGCGCGCTGCGCGGGGTGCCGCCGGCTCGCCCCTTGGCTTGAGGAACTCGTGCGGGAAGAGGGCGGAACCGTGTGCACGGTGGATATCGAACTCGAGCCGGAGTGCGCGCGGCGCGCGGCCATCACGGTGGCGCCGACCGTGGTGCTTTACCGCGGGGGAGTCGAGGTCGGCCGGCTCGAAGGCGGGATCGGGCACGCCGATCTGGTAGACTTCGTCCGATCCGCCCCCCGGCGCCCAGGAGTGTGACCATGCCCGCTTTCGGTTGGAACGACCTCGAGGACATCGCCATCGGCCTCGCCGATGCCCACCCCGACACCGATCCGTTGACCGTGCGCTTCACCGACCTCGCTCGGATGGTGCAGGAACTCGACGATTTCAACGGCGGTCCGCTGGACCCGGCGGCCGGCAAGGCCAACGAATCCCGGCTCGAGGCCATCCAAATGGCATGGCTCGAGGAGCGCGAGGACCGGAACTAGGCGCGGTCGGCGTAGATCGCGCGGAGCACGTCCTCGCGCGTCACGATTCCCAACAGCGTGCCGTCGCCCGACACGATCGGAATGCGGTTGATCCGGCGCTTCACCATCGTGGCGCCCAGTTCGTCGACGCTGGTTTCCGGGGTGGCGGTCAGGACGTCCCCGGTCATCACCTCGCGCACCAGCAGATGGGCTCCATCGTGGTAGATGCGCCGCAGGGCGTCCTCCACGGGCAGCCACACGCCGAACGCCGCCGTGCGGGGTAGTCCCGCCCGTTTGCGCGCTTCCGACAGCAGGTCCGACTCCGAGACAATGCCCACGAGCGCGCCGGTTTCATCCACCACGGGTGCTCCGCTCACCTGCCACGCGCCCAGCAACGCCGCCGCGTCCCGGAGCGTGGTGTCCGCCGGGAGCGTGCGCACCGGAGTCTGGAGTATGTCGGCCGCGGTGATCATATGGGAGCGCTTTCGGCGCTGGTGCTCGGCTTTCCTGCGCGCCGTGGCGCGGGGCGCAGGGCAGGAAAGGTCCGCGGGCGCGGTGAAAGCCGGCCCATGACCATCGGATTCCGTATTCCCGGCGCACTCTCGCGCATTCCCTTCGCCGACCTCGCCGCCTGGGCCAAGTCGGCCGGGTTCGACTCCATCGATCTGGGCGGTCCCGACGCCGAGCGCGTGGGCACGCTGAAGGCCAACGGGCTCGAGGTGGGCACCATCGACCTGCCCGGCACCCGCGAGCTGCTCAGCCCGGATGCGGAAGTCCGGGCGCAGGGCATCGCCACGGCGAGCGCCGCGCTTGAGGCGATCGCCGCCGTGGGGGGCGACAAGGCATTCTGCACGTTCTTTCCCGCCAACGCCGATCAGTCCCGCGCGGAGAGCCTGCGGCACTGGTCCGAGTCGTTCCCGGCGGTGGGCGCCGTGGCCAAACGGCTCGGGATTCGCTTCGCCGTGGAAGGCTGGCCCGGGCCCAAGGAATCGGCCCTCGGCGTGACCCCGGAAACCCTGCGCGCGATGTTCGCCGCCGATCCCACCGGCACGCTGGGCATCAACTACGATCCCTCCCACCTCATCCGCATCGGCGTGGACCATCGGCGCTTCCTGCGCGAATTCGCCGGGAAGGTGGTCCATGCCCACGGCAAGGACACCGCGCCGGACGCGGAAGGACTGTACCTCTACGGCCATCTCGGGCCCTCGGTCGACAAGACCGTCGGCTGGGGGGGAGGCCATTGGCGCTACACCATTCCCGGTGAAGGCTCCGCCGACTGGGTCTGGATCACCGCGGAACTCGACCGCGTCGGCTTCGACGGCACCATCGCGATCGAGCTCGAGGACTACCGCTACAACAACACCGAAGCGGGCGAGAAGGAAGGCCTTTCGCGCGCCCGGGCGAATCTGCTCAACCTGCTGTAGGAATCCTCTCGAATCCGGTTCCGCGCGGCCCACGAAGCGCCCGCGCGGAACCGTTCGAAGGGCCCCGGGCGATATACTGGCCCCATGGGGATCCCGGTCGCGGAGGACGCGGAGGCCGACGTCGACAGCGTGGTCCGCCTGCTCGACGACAATACCGCCAACCGTATCGCCGCGGGAGAAGTCGTCGAACGTCCCTCCTCCGTGGTCAAGGAACTCGTCGAGAACAGCCTCGACGCGGGAGCCATGCGGGTCGAGGTCGAATTGGTCGATGGTGGCCGCACGCGGATCGTGGTCCGCGACGACGGCGAGGGGATGTCGCGCACGGATGCCATCGTGGCCCTGCAGCGCCACGCCACATCGAAAATCCGCACCGCCGACGACTTGTTCGCGATCACGACCCTCGGATTCCGGGGGGAAGCCCTCCCCTCGATCGCGTCCGTGTCCGATTTCGCGCTGGTGACCAAGCGCCGCGGCGACGCGGTGGCGACCCGCTTGGTGGTGCGCGGCGGCGAGTTGGTTCGGGTAGAGGATGCCGCCTCGCCCGACGGCACCCTCGTCGAAGTGGACGACTTGTTCCACAGTGTTCCGGCCCGCCGGAAATTCCTCAAGACCATCGCCACGGAACGCAACCATGCGGTCGATTTCGTCCAGCGTATGGTGCTCGCCCGGCCCGAAGTCGCGTTCCGCCTCGACCACGATGGGGAAACCGTGCTCGAGCACGGCGGTTCGTCCGACCCTCGCCACGCCTTGGCGTCGGTGCTCGGACGCGATGTGGCGCGCGAAATGGTCCCGCTCGCCGCGGAGGGGCCCGGCCTGCGGGTCCACGGCCATGTCTCCAAGCCGTCCGTCACCCGCGCCTCCCGCAGCGGCCAGTATTTTTACGTCAACGGGCGCCCGGTGCGCTCCCGGACGGTGCAGCACGCGTTCGAGTCGGCGTACCGGCGGCTCGTCGACGCCGATCGGCATCCCGTGTGCGTGCTCTTCGTCGACATCGCGCCCGACATGGTCGACGTGAATGTCCATCCGGCCAAGACCGAGGTGCGATTCCACCGCGACGGCGATATCTACGCGATGGTCGCCCGGGCGGTGGAGGGCGCGCTGCTCTCCGGGGGATTGGTGCCCGAAGTGCGCGTGGTCGCGTCCACGCCCGCCGCCTCCCAAGGCCCCGCGCCGGCGACGTCCGGACGGATTGCGCTTCCGCACAAACCGGCTTTGTCGAACTACGTGCGCCTCGGCGAGGCTGGCGGAGCGCTCCCGGAGACGGGGTTGTTCCAACCGGTGGAGCGGGCCGATCCGGGAGGGGCGACGGCTCCGCAGGGGGAAGCCGAACCGTTCCTGGGCTTCGATGGCTACCGGATCGGGCGATTGCGGGTGATCGGGCAATCGCGCAACACCTACATCGTGGCGGAGACCGACGACGCCGTGCTCCTGATCGACCAGCATGTTGCGCACGAGCGGGTGCTCTACGAGCAGATGATGAACGGTGTGGAGGAGGGTCGCGACCGATGGGGCGTGATCGCCCAGAGGCTCGCGTTGCCGGCCACGCTGGAGCTGGGGCTCCCGGAGGCACGGGTGGTGGGGGAGCGGATCGACGCGCTGGCGCGCGCGGGTTTCGACTTGGAACCCTTCGGCGAGGGCGCGTTCCTGGTGCGCGCGGTGCCGGCCGTGATCGCGTCCAAGCCGTATATCGAGATCCTGCGCACCATTGTCGACGATTTGGTGCACGCCAGCGCGGTGCGCCGATTGCTCGTTCCCCACGAATCCGCGGTCATCCACGCCTCCTGCCGACTGGCGGTGAAGAAGGGCGATCCGCTGACCCTCGACGAAATGACGCGCTTGCTCGCCGATTTGTCCACCATGCGCAATGCGTTCACCTGTCCCCACGGCCGCCCCATCCTCCTCGCGTTGCCGCATCGCGAAATGGACCGCAAGTTCCACCGGATCGGGCCGCACTGACCATGGCGATTTCGATGGGGCGCGCGTTGGGTTCCGCCGTGCTGGCCGCCTGGTGGCTGGTGGGTGCCGTGGCGACCGGTGCGCCGCAGGAACGGTCGCGGTGGTTCGCTCGTGTTGAGGTTTCCGGGACCACGGTGCGGGTCAACGACCAGGCGATACTGACGATCCGCAAGGCGAACGGGGGGTTCAAGCCGGGCGAACGTGCCCGCATCGCCGGCGAACGACTGCGCGATGCGATCCGCGACGGCCTCGAGCCCGACGAGTTGCGCCTCGACATCGACCATGAGATGCGCAGCCGCAAAGTCAAGCGCACGGTGGTGAAGAAGGTCCCCAAGACCGTCCGCCGCAAGGTGGGCAAGGGCAAGAACGCCAAGGTCAAGAAGGTCGTGATTCAGGTGTCGCGGCGGGTTCGGACGACGGTGACCGTGCGCTACGAGGTTGAGGTCGAAGCGCGGTTGCTGGGGCGCGGCCGGACATTGGCGGTGGCGCGGGGCGCCGACGCCGACGCGGCGGGGGTGAACGAGCCCTCGGATCTGGCGGCGAAGTGGCGTCGCGAACTTGCGTCGGCGCTGCGACTTCCCGGACTGTCCGTTTCGCTGGATCGGCAAGTGATCCCGCTGGGCGAACGTAGGACCGTGCGGATCGGCGGCGTGGCCCGCGGCCCCATCGCGTTGCGCGCCGAAGGCGGCAAGGCGTCGCCGGTCGGTGCCGTGCTTCGCCGATGGCACCCAGATCGACTGTCCGCCACACATCATTCTTGGGCACGAACTTGCGCATGCTGTGGATGCGCTCAACGGCACGTACACGAGTGCGACTTCGGAGGCGACAGCGATCGCGTTCGAGAACGCTCTTCGCGCTGCCCACACGCCGCCTCTGCCGCTGCGTGGCACCCATGATGGCGGCAAGAAAACGAAGCCGCCAAGCCCATCCAAAACCACCCCCCCACCGCGTACGGGCGGCTGTTTCATCGCTACCGTGGTGGTCGCAGCCGGTGATGCGGCTCGAC
>JBJTRZ010000308.1:0-4931 GCA_046076415.1 Armatimonadota bacterium | reverse complement strand
AACCCAACCACCTCGCCCTGATCGAACCGGAGCGAAGCGCCGTCGACCACGCGACGTCCCCGGTACGTCTTGATCAGGTCGCGCGCCTCGATCCTGCGCCATCGGCCGGAATTCGGGCGTCGTCGGCGGACGTCACGGGGTGGGCTCCGGTGCCTTGGCCGGCTTGCGCGCGGGGTCCTTGGGCGTGGCGGTGGCGCCGCCACCCACGATCTCAATCAGCGGCCCTTCGTCGCCCCCACGAAGCGTCACCTTGCCGGAATCGCCATGAAACTCGGCCGGTCCCTCGACATCGTCGCCCGTGTGCACCCACTGGACCGGACCGTGGAGGACCAACACCCCTTTGGCGGAATCGACCGAACCGGACCACGTGGCCCGGGAGCATTTCAATGTCTCGGTGCCACCCGCCCGCCGGAGCACGATACGGACCGGACCTTCGGCTTCCCCCGAGGAAATCGATCGGCCCGTGCGCACGATCCGCACCGACGCGGCGTCGATGTCGAGCCCTTCGCTGCGGAGCGCGAGGTGCGGTCCACGGAAGGTGAAGACCTGCTTGCCACCCGCGCCGAGGTCGGCGATCAGGGTCCCGCCCGGATTGGCGACGGAGAACCGGCCGATGACCGGGCCGGTCGGTTTGCGGGTGGCGGGAGGCGCCGCCCGCGGGCCGGGGGCAACGGCGACGGCGAACCAAGCCGGGGGGGCGGGAGGCATCATCGGGAAGGACTCCGGGGCGATCCGATCCGACCGGTCGCCGGTTCGTTCGAGAACTCGAGCACGATCCGCCGCAGCCGCGCGTCGGCACGGAAGCGGAGCGCGGGGATGGCGACCGTGTCGCCTTGGCGCAGCAGCACGTGGCCCGACCCGACCAGTTGGTCGACATCGGCACGCCACAGCATGGTATCCGAACGCAGGACCGTCGCGCCTCCGGGACCGTCGACCCGCACCTCGACATGGCCCTCGGCCGCCACCGAACGTTCGCCGGCGTCGCCCCGCACGCGATCGGCGCGCACTTCGGCGGCGGGTCGGTTGTCGCGGAACAGGGTGGCCCGGGTGCCGGCGACCCGCCCCGTTCCCGTGCCGTCGCCGGGATCGCCAAACGCGACCACACCGCCCCGCACGACCGCGATGCGCCCGCCTTTGCCATCGGGGATGACCGCCTCGAACGACGTGGCACGGGCATCGACCGGCGGCTTCGGCGCCGGTGGCGGACTGGCAGGGGGTGCCGCGGACCGTCGACACGCGGCCCCGGAGACGACCAGGGCGGCGGCGAACGGGCACAGTACCGCGGCATGCATCGCGGCATTGTACCGGCGAGGCGTCGGCACGGTCGGACCCGCACGGGGAAACCCGCCTCCAATACGCCGATCCGCGTACGCGCCGTGTTTGCGGGTGATTTCCACTCCCTCTATAATTCGGAGGCTCCCGCAGGCGGGACCCCGTGAATTCCATGAAGCCCCAACAGCTCGTCGCGCTCGTCGCGCTCCTCGTCGTCGCCTCGCTCGGCATCACCATCGCGCCCCTCGTCGCACCGAACCATCCGCTGGCGCGCAAGATCGCCCCGCGACTCGGCCTCGACAGCGAAGGGGGTGTCCGCGTCGTGCTCTAGGCCGACACCGACAGACTGCCCAAGGATCAGGCGTGGAACGACGACACGCGGGCCGCCGTGCTGCGCACGATCGAGAACCGGGTCAACGCCAACGGGGTCGCCGAGCCGGTGATCCTCCCGAAGGGCGATCGGCAATACGTGGTCGAGATTCCCGCGGTCAAAAACAACCGCGAAATTGTCGAACAACTGCAAAAGACCGCCCAGCTGGAGTTCTACTACTCGCCGGACTGGCTCACGCAGCGCAATTCCCTCGGCCGCTACAAGATCGAACCCAAGCTCGGCGAAGCCGGGCGCGAGCGCTACGACATCGAGGACACCACCGAAAAGGTGACGTTCCGCGATCGCTTCCACATCAACCAAGCACTGCGCGAAGCGATGGACCGAGCCGGGCGCGACGAATCGAAGGCGGTGGAAACCGCGCTGCCCGCTCCGCTCGAAACCCTCCCGTCGGCCGCCGGCGCCGCGGCGCTCAAATTGCTGCCCGAGGATTCCAAAACCGTTTCCGACCTCGCGCAGGAACTCCAGCGCTTCGACGCGTTCCTGAGCGCTTCCGCCAAGCAAATGGACGGATCCGACCTCCAGCCGGGCATGGCCAAGGCGTCCTTCGACCGATCGGGTTCCGGGGGATTGGTGGAGCTCGAGTTCAACGCCAAGGGACGCGACGCGTTCTCGCGCTTCACCCGCGACCACACGTCCGAGATCCTGATGATCTACCTCGATGGCCGGATCCTGATGGCACCCAACATCAACGAACCGATCACCAACGGCAAGGCGCAGATCTCTCCGTTCTCGAGCATCCGGGAAGCCAAATCGCTGGCCGATTACCTCAACGGGGGATCGCTTCCGGTGCCGCTTCGCATCGTGCAGCAGCAGTCGGTCGAAGCCACCCTCGGGAGCGAAGCGGTCCGCCAAGGCGTCGTCGCCGGCATCGTCGGCCTGGTCGCCATCATCGTATTCATGCTCGCGGTCTACCGCCTCCCCGGCGCCGTCGCGTGCGTCGCCCTCCTGCTCTACACGCTCTTCACCTACGCGCTGTTCGTGCTCGTGCCGGTCACATTCACCCTCCCGGGAATCGCCGGCTTCATCCTTTCGGTGGGCATGGCCGTGGACGCGAACATCCTGATTTTCGAGCGCACCAAGGAAGAGCTGCGCGACGGACGATCGCTGCGCCAGGGCATCACCGCCGGCTTCCAGCGCGCGTTCTCCGCCATCTTCGACTCGAACATGTGCACGGCGGTCACCAGCATCCTGCTCTACAACTTCGGAACCGGTGCGGTGCGCGGCTTCGCGCTCACGCTGCTCCTCGGTGTCGCGCTCTCGATGTTCACCGCCATCACCGTCACCCGCACGTTCCTGCTGATGCTGGTCCGCGGCGAGGGTGGCCGACCCGATGCCGCCACCATTCGGCGCTGGGGGGTCGACAACCTGTGGCGCCCCCGTCTCGATGTCGTGCGGACCCGCATGCGGTGGTACGTGCTTTCGCTGGCCGTCATCGTTCCCGGAATCGCCTTCGCCCTGATGGGCGGCTTCAAGCTCGGCATCGACTTCACGGGGGGATCGGAAATGACCCTCCAATTCGCCAAACCGGTCACCCGGGCGGAAGTCGAAAAGGCCATCGCCGATCAAGGCATCAAGGAATCGGCGGCGCAGATCGCCGGTGGATCCACGGTCTATGTCCGTCTGCCCAAGCCCGAAGGCCGCGAGGAAATCACCGCGCCCGAAGCCACCGAACTGGTCGCCAAACTCCAGACCGCCTTCCCCGGCGTCACCGAACAAGGCTTCGAGCGCATCGGCTCCTCGATCAGCACCGAACTGACCCGCAACGCACTGACGTCGATCGTCTTCTCCTCTATCTTCATCGTCCTCTACCTCGCGTTCCGCTTCGCGATCGGAGGGTTCGTCAACGGCCTCAAGTTCGGCGTGGCCGCCATTCTCGCCATGCTCCACGACATCGCGGTGCTGGTGGGTGTGTTCTGCGGACTCGGCTACCTGCTCAACTGGAAGATCGACGCGATGTTCGTGACGGCGGCGCTGACCGTCATCGGCTTCTCCGTCCACGACACCATCATCATCTTCGACCGCATCCGCGAGAACCTGCACGCCAAGGGCGGCAAAATCACGTTCGCGGAAGTCGTCACCGCGTCCATCAACGAAACCTTCGCCCGCTCGGTGTTCACCAGCGGCACGGTGGTGATGACCCTGGTGGCGCTGCTGGTCTTCGGTGGACCGGTGATCCGCCCGCTCAACGCGGCGCTGCTCATCGGCATCCTCTCCGGCACCTACTCGTCGATCTTCAACGCCGCACCGATGGTGGTGGACTGGCAACGACTCTTCGGACGCAAGGGCGACAAGTCGCTCGGCGCGGAGAGCAGCGCCGCGTGACGGGCCCCCTGCCCGCCGAATTCCTCTCGGGCGAGGCCTTCCGCTGGGAAATCCTCGACCCGGAACCCGCCACGGTCGATGCGCTCGCCTCCGAGCTGCGCGTCGACCGCGTGGTGGCGGCCCTGCTGGTCAACCGCGGCGTCGTCACGCCCGAGGCGGCCCGTGGATTCCTGGAACCGCGCATGGAGGACCTCCACGACCCGTGGCTCCTCCCCGATGTCGACAAGGCAGTGGAGCGTCTGGCGCGGGCGCTCAAGGACGGCGAACGCATTTTCGTGCACGGCGACTACGACGCCGACGGGGTCACCAGCGCCGCACTCTGCCAGCGGGCCCTGCTCGCGCTCGGCGCGGACGTCGTGGGGCATGTGCCGCGCCGCGAGGACGGCTACGACCTGCAGGTGGCGGGCGTGGAACGGGCGCTCGACGAAGGTGCCAGCCTCATCCTGACATCCGACTGCGGCATACAGGCCCTCGAAGCGGTCGAGCACGCCGCGGATCTCGGAATCGATGTGATCATCACCGACCACCACCGGCCGGGGAAGCAACTTCCCGACGCCGTGGCGGTCGTCAACCCCTACCGACTCGACTCGCGCGCTCCGTTCCGCGACCTCTGCGGCGCCGGGGTTGCGTTCAAAGTCTTCGACGCCCTCTACGAAACGGTCCGCCCCGAATGGCGCGCACAGTTTCGGCGCAACCTGGTCGACCTCGCGGCCCTCGGCACGGTCGCCGACGTGACCCGGCTGGTCGATGAAAATCGCATCCTGGTCGCCCACGGACTCGCGGGACTCAAGGACGCACGCAAGACCGGAATCAAGGCGCTGCAAGTGGGACTCGGACTCGATTCCGGATCGCTGCGCGCCGAGGATATCGGGTTCAAACTCGGCCCGACATTGAACGCGGCGGGGCGGATGGACGACGCCGAGCTGGCGTACCGTTTGTTGACGAC
>JBJTRZ010000307.1:0-12687 GCA_046076415.1 Armatimonadota bacterium | reverse complement strand
GCGCGGGACCCGAGTGGAGGTGGTGCAGTGAGCGCGTGGCTGGGAGCCGGGGGCGCCGCCGTGGTCTTGGGGGGGCTGGCGTTCGCGCTCATCGGAGCGCCGGCTCCCAACCAACCCGAGGTGGTGGCATCCTATGCAACCCCCTTGAAGGGCCGTTCTTCGGGTCAGCGGCACAACGCCATCCGCGCGGCGCAGGCGATCGACGGTGTCCGGGTTCGGCCGGGAGAAACCTTTTCGTTCAACGTAAGGGTGGGTTCGTGGTCGCGGGATGCGGGGTACGTGCGCGCTCCGGTTTCCATGGACGGCACCATCCTGCTCGCCACCGGCGGGGGCGTCTGTCAAACGTCCACGACCCTGTACAACGCAGCCTTGCTGGCGGGATTGACCGTGCGCGAGCGCCATCCGCATGTGGTTGCGCCGGCCTATGTTCCGCCGGGCCGGGACGCGGCGGTGGCGTGGCCGGGTATCGACTTGCGAATACGCAATCCGCTGCCGTGGCCGGTCACGCTGCGCGCCAAGGCATCGGGGGATCGGCTGGTGTTGGAAATCGTGGCGCCGCGCCGCAGCGCGGACCGGTGGTCGCTCGACAGTCGGGTGCTCTCGGTGGATCCACCGGGACGGCGCAGGGTGGCTTGGAATCCACGTCGACGCGCCTCGCCGGGACGTTCCGGATTTCGTGCGACTGCGGAACGGGTCCGCATCGGTGCGGACGGCACGATCGCGCGGGAGTCATTGTCGGACGATCGGTATGTTTCGATGGATGCGGTGGTGCCCTTGGCGGGCGGTGGGTCGTAGCCGCGAACCAAACATTGGGAGGCAATTAGGAGACGGGCAATCGCCGATTCCTTAATTTGAATCAAGGTTGTAATTGATTGAAAGTTGAAATTTTGGCGAGGGTTCAACCTTTTCTACGTTATAAGTGCGGAGACCCTGCGAACGGTTCCGGCTTGACTTCGGCCTGTTTTTCGTGATATAATGTATTCATCAAGCGCGGTGAATCCGTGTGCGAAAGATGCGGCGCGGTCCTCCAGACCGGCGCCGTTTTTGTTTTCCCGCCCCCATGCACCCGCTGCCGCCCGTTCCTTGGTACACCCCCTTCCGCAACGGAAGGTACCGGACGTCGCCCGACCTCTTCCCGCTGGGAACCGATCTCGGAGGCGGCGAACTCGACCACCGCTGGCTTCAGTTCGACCAAGCCGCGCCGCTTCGCATCGATGCCAAACGCGCGGTCGCCACCCGGCGTTCGCTGGATCTCGCCACCGACGCGTTCACGAAACCCATCGCCGGCGCGGTGCTCGAGCATCTCTTGCGCTGCCTGGACGCGGATCGACGTGCCCTGCCGATCCGCGCCCAAGGGAACGACCCCCGGGCCGAATTGCTTCGGGTCTGCGGCGGGATACCCGAGGATGTCGCGGTGACCGTGCGCGACGCCGACGGGTGCGATCGGCTCGCATGGCTGCACGTGGCCTTCCCGAGCCGCTGGGCGCCCGAGGAGAAGATCGGAGACACGTTTGCCGGAACGCACGCTCCGGTGCCGGGAATGGCCCGGACCAGCGAAGTCGCACCGCGCCTGTTCGACACGGTACGTGCGCAAGGGCCCCAAGTGCGCTTCGCATGGGGCATCGCGTTCGATCCCCATCCCGATCAGCATCCCGACCGGCCACGTTCGGGGTTCGATGGCGAACGTTTCTGGATCCGGGTCGAGCGGCAAGTGTTGGCCGCCCTGCCCGTCGACGGGGTGTTCGTGTTCACCATACGGGTCCACGTGCAATCGTCGGAACGATTGCGGGACGATCCGGGAGCCGCACGCGGGCTTGCGGCGGCGCTGCGCGGCATGTCGCCCGAAGCGCGGGCCTACAAGGGGTTGGTCGATACCGCGGATGCGCTCGCCACGGTGTCCGACGCGCTGGCGGAACCTTCCTGACGCGCCACCTTGACCCGCAGCAGATCATGCGCCGCCCGGACCGCCGGGAAAATGGTCCTGGCCTCGGCCGTCAAGTCGTCCACTCCCCCTCCCGCCACGCCGTCGTAGCGGCTCGAGAAGTGGGTCAGGACCAACGATCGGGCACGCGCTTCGGAAGCGACCCGGGCGGCCCCGGCGGCGGTGGAATGGCCCGCGCGATCCGCCAGCAAGGTGTCGCCCTCCCCGTAGGTTGCTTCGTGGACCAGCAGGTCCGCGTCGGTCGCCAGTTCGACGAGTTCGCGCGACCATGCGGTGTCGCCGCTGAAGACCACCTTGCGCCCGGGGCGATCCGCACCCACCAACGTCCGGCCATCGATCCGTCGGCCGTCGTCGAGGGTCACGATTTCCCCGCGTTTCAACCGACCGTACACCGGCCCCTCGGGAATTCCCATCGCCCGAGCCCCCTCGATATCGAATCGTCCGGGTTGATCGTGTTCACGGATGGCGAAGGCCCACGCCTCGACGCGGTGGCGCACCGGAACGGCCGTGGTCGTGAAATCGGCGTCCGCATGGACCACTCCCTCCCGCACCGGCACGAAATGCACCGGGAATCCGTAGCGCATAAGGGAAACGCGCAAGGTGGTCCGTAGCCAGCCTTCCACCGATTCCGGCGCGTGGATATGCACCGGCGTGCTGCCGCCCATGGCGAGCGCACGCGACGCGAGCAGGCCGGGAAGACCGAACAGGTGGTCGCCGTGCACATGGGTGATGTGGATGCGCGTGAGTTGGCTCAAACGCAGGTGGGGCGCCCGCAAAAGTTGGTGCTGGGTGCCTTCCCCGCAGTCGAAGAGCCACCATTCGGCGCGCTGCGGCAGTTGGAGGGCGATCGCGGAAACATTGCGTTGCCGGGTCGGCGCACCCGATCCGGTTCCGAGAAAGGTGACCTCCACGGGGGCATTCTATCCCACCGCCCCATCGCGATCGGCGCGCGCTAAACGTCCGGTTCCGCTTCGGCGAGCGCCGCCAGCACCGCATCCACCGCCGCATCCGGCGGCCCGTCGCACGAGCATCCCGACGCCAGACGATGCCCGCCGCCCCCGAATTTCGCGGCCACGCGCGAGACATCCCAGGCACCGCGCGCACGCAGGCTCACCCGCAGCTTGCCCGACTCCATTTCGCGAAACACGACCGCCACCGACGCGCCGTCCACGACGCGCAGTCCGCCCACAATGCCCTCGGTATCGCGATCCGATGCTCCGAACTCCTCGAAGTCCGCACGCCGCACGACCGTCCAGACAATCCTGCCGTCGGGCGACCGGCGCATGGTTTCGAGGGCCCTTCCCAGCAGTTTCTGACCCGCCCAACTGCGCCGTTCGTACACGTTCTCGTAGATCCGGTCCGGATTGGCGCCCGCGGCGACGAGCGCCGCCCCGATCGCCATGTTGCGCGGCGAAACGTTCGTGAAACGAAACCCGCCGGTGTCGGTCAGCAGGCCGCAGTGCAGGTTCTCGGCGATCTCGGGGGTCAGGTCCACCCCGAGCGCCGCGAGAAGATCGAAGACCAACTCCGCGGTGGCCGCCACCGTCGCGTCGAGCAACTGGATGTCGCCGAAACGTCCGGCGGTGACATGGTGGTCGATATCCATCAGGCGTCGCGCCGCCTGCAACGGCTCGGAGTTCGGTCCAAGCCGGCTCAAATCCCCGGCATCGAGTCCGATTCCCAGATCGAAGTCGCGCCGTTCGGTCCGGGTCCGCACTCGATCGACTCCGGGTAGGAACGCGAGGGTGTCGGGAACTCCGTCGGCACTGAGGAGCGTGGTCTCCTTGCCCATCGCCTCCAGCCCGAGGGCCAAGGCGATCATCGAGCCGAGCGCATCCCCGTCGGGGTTGATGTGGCAGGCCAGGACCACCGAACGGGCCTCCCAGATCGCCGCCACCGCCTCGTCCATCGCCGCGTGCATACCGGGCGGCACCGTCACCGGAGTCATTTGCCGAGTGTACCGGTCGAGGGTTGGGCGAACAAGCGCCGGTCGTTTATCGGGATCGACGTTCCGCTTCGAGTTCGGCGAGCCGGGTCCACGGGTCCTTCGGTGAGGCGGCTTCCTCGTCGAGCAGGCGACGGTGCAGCGCCCGGATACGAACCGTGGTGCGACCGGCGCGGACGACCAGCACGACGATCACGGGAACACCCACGATCCAAGTGACGAGGCGCAGTATTTCGTAGGCGGTCACGCCGTCAGCATACCGAAGCGGCGCGTTCGTGGCGATCCGGATTGCCCCCGCCGGCCCGTTCCCTCCCGCGGCGGTAGAATCAAGCCCATGGGATCGCGCCGGCGCTTGGTAGCCCGATTGCTCGGGTCGGTGGTCACGCCGGTGGCGCTCGGTGCCGCCGTTTCCGCGGGGGCGGTCGCGTTTTTCCTCAACCTCGCCGACGACCTGCGCGGACAGGACGGAGTTTGGCGCTTCGACCACGATGGCCTCAATCTGGGCCGTTCGCTGCGCACGCCCGCCCGCACCGCCTTGGCGCGCCGTGTTTCGGATCTCGCGCGTCCCGACGTGATGACCGGGCTCGGAGCGATTTCGATCCTGATCGCCTGGGGAAGCCGAAAGTATCGATCCGAGGCGATCCTGATGGCGGTGACGCTGTCGGGCGGTGGTGCCATCATCGGCACGATCAAGTACCGCTACGCTCGGGAACGTCCACCGTTGCTCGAAGCCCTCGCGACCGAGGAAACGTTCAGTTTCCCCTCGGGCCACTCGTTCATCTCGCTGTGTTTCTACGGCACGCTCGCCTACTGGTGGATGCGGGGGCACGGCCTGTTCGCGCGGCTGGGCATCGGATCCCTCGCCACCGCGTTCGTGGCCCTGGTCGGCGCGAGCCGTGTCTACCTTGGGGTGCATTACCCCTCGGATGTCCTCGCCGGCTACGCCGCCGCGTTCCCGTGGCTCACCGCCTGCCTCGCCGCCTACGAACGATTCGAACGGTCGTCGACGCGCGACGTCCTGCTGCCGCCCGCACGGGCATTGGAGGTTTCCCGATGTTGAAATCGTCGCTGCTGCACCCGGAGATCCTGTACGCCCTCGCCGGTGCCGGCCATGGGTCGCGCATCCTGATCTCCGACGGCAACTATCCCCACTCCACGGGCTCGAATCCGTCGGCGGAACGGGTCTACCTCAATCTGACACCGGGCGTGCTCGATGTTCCCACGGTGTTGGCGGCGATCGCGGGCGCGGTCCCGATCGAAGCGGCCCACGTCATGGCCACCGCCGACCGCTCGGAGCCGCCGATCTGGAAGGAATTCCAAGCGATCCTCCCCGAGGTCGACTTGGTTCCGCTCAAGCGGTTCAACTTCTACGAGGCGGCGTCCGAGTCGGATGTGGCTTTGGTGGTCGCCACCGGCGAGCAGCGCATCTACGCCAACATCCTGCTCACCATCGGCGTGGTGCCTCCCCCGGCCTGAGCCCGCCACCGGGCCCGGGCCGGGGGACACGGATCACTTGGTGCCCGGAGTCCCGAGAATGCGGATCTGGGTGCTGAGGGTGTAGGGCTTGCCGTTGGATTGGTACGTGGCTTCCACGAACACCGCCGCGCACCCTTGGGCCGGAGTCTGCGCCTCGGCCACCACCTTGCGCCCATCCACCTTGAGCTCCGTGCTCGTCCATTTGGAGTCGCGGAAGTCCTTGGTGGGTGCGGTGCAGCGGAAAAGGCGCGCGGAATCCGGCGCCACATCGGAGCCCAGGGTGAGTCGGGTCCCGCCGGCCGTGTCCTGGTAGTTCCAGTTCATGCGGGGCAAGGGACGGTTGTCGGCCACGGATCGCGCGAATGCGGTGAGGCTCGCGACCACGCGGCCGCGGTCCTCGAGCCCGTGCCCGCTGTTGGGGGTGTAGAGGACCCACTTGCCCCCCTTGAGATCATCCCAGTAAACGTTCAAGGCATCCTGCGTCCAGTACCGGTCGTTGGTGCCCAGGATGATCAACTTCGGCAAGGTGAGCAGTTCGCGGTAGCTCCACGGGTCCTCGAGTTCGAGGAGCCGTTTGCCCTGCTTGGTGGCCAGGATTTTGTCGAAGCCCATGGCGGTGTAGTCGCCGACCTGCTCGCTGGGCTTGCCGAACGCTTCCAATTGCCGGGGAATCTGCTTGGCGACATTGAGGATGTCGATGACCATCGGCGCGATGCCGGCCACGCGCTTGTCCTTGCTCGCTCCCACGAGCCACGTGGTCCAGCCCCGCTTGGATGCCCCGGTGATCACGAATCGCTCGATCCGCTTCGGGCACGCCTGCTTGGTGTACGCCTGCAGCGCGTCCATGGCTTTGATCACGGCCTTGGCCATGGGAAAGTGCAACGGCCAGGATTCGTCGCCGGTCGCCATGTACTGCATCCAGGTGTGGACGATCAATTCGTCCTCGACCTTGCCGCCGTAGAGCGGTTGCTTGGGGATGTGGTAGAGGATGGCGAACGGAGCGCCCTGCTGCAGCGCGGCCGCCATGCCGAGCAGATCCTCGGCGGTGCTGCCACCACCTCCGGTGTTGAGGAGCGTGCAGAAATCGGGACGTTCCACCTTGTCGGGAACGAACAATTGGAGTCGGTGGGTCCAGATTTCGCCCTGCCACTTTTGGGAGGTCAGATGCAGTTCGTGGATGGTGCCGGCTCCGGCACGACGTTCACCCTTCTTCTCCCAAGCGTAGTCGGGCTCGGGGCGGGCGAGATATTCGTGGAAATCCGCGCGTGCGGAAGCGGGGAAGGTTGCGCCGGCGGCGAGGGCCAGGGCGCCGGCACCGGCGTGGGTAATCAGTTCGCGGCGATTCACGGGATCGTCCTCCGGCGGAGGTTTTCCCTCCGCCGGAGCGCGATTCCTGCCCGAACTACGGCATCCGCCATCCCTTGCGGTACTGCGGCTTGATCATCTTCTCGAGGACTTCGCGGTTCTCGATCGAACGGATGTTGCGGATGCGCATCCGCTTGGCATCCCACTCGATCGTCGGACCGTTGGCCCGCACCGCCAGATTGCCCGCGAGCACCATTTCGGTGAGGGGACCCGCGTAGCCCGGGAAGTTGGACACGGCGGTCTTCCCTTCGCGGATCGCGCGCACCCATTCGGCGAAATGCCCCGGCGATTGCTCGTATTCGACCGGCGGAATTTCGATCCCACCGATGACCTCGCCTCCCGAACCATAGTCGCCCGGGATGTAGATCTTGCCCTTCTCGCCGATGAGCAGCGAGCCGGAGTCGGCCATCTGCTCTCCGTCGAGGAGCTCGGCCGGGGGCTTCTTGTTGCCGTCGTACCAGTGGAAGATCAGTCCGGGGCGGGTGTCGGTTTTATCGAACTCGTATTTGACGATCGACCACGACGGCAGATAGTCGTTGTCGTGCCCGCTGGTCTGCGCGGTCACCCGGATGGGGTCGCGCAGGTCGAGGCCCATGAACGGCATGTTGAGGGTGTGGCACCCCATGTCGCCGAGGGCGCCGGTGCCGAAGTCCCACCAGCCGCGCCACGCGAACGTGTGGTAGCCGTCGGCATAGGGTCGTTCGGGGGCCGGGCCGAGCCACTGATCCCAGTGCAAATGGGAGGGGACCGCCTTCTCGGCGCCGCGCGGCGTGCCTTGCGGCCAGATCGGGCGGTTGGTCCAGACGTGCATTTCCTTGACCGTGCCGATGATGCCCGCGCGCACCTGCGCCGCCTGCTTGCGCAGTCCGGACTCGGCGGTGCCCTGGTTGCCCATCTGGGTCTGCACCTTCATCTTGCGCGCGATTTCGGCCATCTTGCGCGCTTCCTGCACCGAGTGGACGAGCGGCTTCTGGCAGTAGACATGCTTGCCGAGGAGCATCGCCTGCGCGGACGCGGCGTAGTGGTGGTGGTCGGGCGTGCTCACCGTCACCGCATCGATGTCCTTCGAGATTTCATCGAGCATCTTGCGGTAGTCGGTGTAGACCTTGGCGTTCGGATATTTCTTCTTCGCGTTGGCGATCGTATTGTCGTCGACATCGCAAATCGCCACGATGTCGCCGAAGCGGGCGGCGTCGGCGCTGTCGGAGTCGCCCTTGCCACCCACGCCGATGCACGCGAAACGGATGCGGTCGTTGGCGGATTGCGGCCGCGCCACCTTGGGCGCCGCATGCAGTTCCTCGAGGGCCTCCCGCACTTCGCGGGCCTGGGCCTTGTCGCCCAGCACCAAGCCGAGGCTCGCAGCGGTGGCTGCGGTCAGGAACGTCCGGCGCGTCGTTCCACCGGGTCCCTTGCGTTCGATCAGACTCATGGCTTCCTCCCCGGGCTGGGGCCCGGCGCCGATATTCTACACCGGCCCGTAGGCTTTCTTTCCCGATCGAAATTCGGGTAAAACCCCCCGCGTGTCCCCGACCCAATCCCACCGCGCCACGCCCAACGCGCTCGCGGCCGAAAAGTCGCCGTACCTGCGCCAACATGCGTGGAATCCCGTGGATTGGCGTCCCTGGGGGGTCGCCGCCCTCGAGGAGGCGCGGCGCAGGGACGTTCCCATCTTCCTGAGCGTGGGCTACGCCGCCTGCCATTGGTGCCATGTGATGGAACGGGAGAGCTTCGAGGATCCGGCCATCGCGGCCGTCCTCAATCGCGATTTCATTCCGGTGAAGGTCGATCGGGAAGAGCGGCCCGATATCGACGAGATCTACATGACGGCGGTCCAGCGGATGACCGGCCATGGCGGGTGGCCGATGTCGGTGTTTTGCACGCCCGATGGCCGACCGTTCTACGGTGGAACCTACTTCCCGCCGACGCCGCGGCATGGCCGCGTTTCGTTTCCGGACCTGCTCGCGCAGCTGGCGCGCGCTTGGCAGGGACGACGGGACGAAGTGGAGCAGGTGGCCGATGCGATCCGCGGGGATCTCGCCGAGGCGGCCCGCCAACGACCCATCGCCGGCCCGTCCGCGAATCCCGATCCCCGGGATCTGCTGACCGCCGCGGTGACCGAACTCGAGCAACGTTTCGACCCCGAGTACGGCGGCTTCGGGGGTGCGCCCAAGTTTCCGCCGCACCACGCGTTGCGCCTGCTGTGCCGCGCGGCGCATGCCGGCGATGTCCGGGCGGTTCCGCTGCTTTCGATCACCCTGGACCGGATGGCGCAGGGCGGACTTTTCGATCACGTGGGCGGGGGATTCCATCGGTACGCCACCGATCGGGTGTGGTTGCTCCCGCACTTCGAGAAGATGCTCTGCGACAACGCGCTGCTCGCCCGGGTCTATGCGGAGGCGTCCGTGGTGCTCGACAATCCAGCGTGGGCGCGGGTGGCCCGCGAGACCTGCGACTGGATGCTCCGCGATCTGCTCGAACCGGAAGGGGGATTCGTTGCGGCTTGGGATGCCGACAGCGAGGGCGAGGAAGGCCGATACTACGTTTGGAGCCGGACCGAGGCCGAGCGGATCGCCGGGCCGGAGTTCTGCGATCGCTATGGGATTGCGGCGGGCGGCAATTTCCACGACGAAGCCACGGGCCACCGGACCGGAACCAATATCCCGCATCTCGGTACAGGGCCCGAAGCACCGCGCTTGCCGGATGGGTTGCCGGAGTCGGATTTCGCGGCGCTCGCGCAACTGCGCGCCGTCCGCGCACATCGTATTCCTCCCCTCCGGGACCACAAGGTTTTGACGGCATGGAACGGGCTCGCGATCGGCGCCCTCGCGAAATGCGGTCAGTGGCTCGACGAACCGAAATACGTCGCCGCGGCGCGCGACGCGGCGCGGTTCTGCACCACGGCGCTGTGTCCGGATGGCGCGTGGATGCATCGCTGGGCCGAAGGGGAAGCCGCCATCCCGGCGTTCCTGGACGACCGCGCCTATCTGGCCGATGGGTTGATCGATCTTGCGGAAGCCACCGGCGACTCCGCGTGGCTCGCCACCGCGCGGACGCTCGCGCAGGGACTGCTCTCCGATTTTCAAGACCCGGAGGACGGAGGGTTTTATTACACGAGCGAGCGCTGGCACGAACCGCTGGTCGCACGTTCCCGCGATCTCTTCGATGGCGCGCTTCCCTCGGCAAATGGCGTTGCCGTCCGCGCGATGGCCCGTCTCGGAGGAACCTTCGCCGATGTCGCCCGTGCCACGATCGCGGCCTACCATGGCGTGCTCGCCCGAGCGCCACAGGGCGTGCCCACGCTGATCGACGCTGCTTGCGACGCGTTCGCGGGCGACGAAAACCCGGTACGGTCCACCGTATGCGCGCTCGTATCGGTGGAGGGGACACCTTCCGCTGGCCAGACCCTGCGCGCGCGGTTCCGCATCGAGGTCGCGCCGGGGTGCACGATCGAATCGGCCCACCCGGACGAATCGTGGCGCATCGCGTCGTGCCTCGGGGTGGATCCCCGCCCCGAGTTCGTCGCATCCGAAGCCCACTGGCCCGCGCCCGAAAGCAGAATGATCGCGGGGAGCCCGTGCCGCGTGCATTCCGGCGTGCTTCACGTGGACATTCCGTTGACATTGGTCGACGATTTGCCGGGCGATGGCCTTGCGTGCATCGCCCGATTCACGTTCCAAGAGTGTACCGAAGACCACTGCCACGCCCCCGCGTCGCTGGCCGTGCCGTTCCACCTCTCGACGAACGACACCCGCGTCGTCCCTGCGGCCTAGGGGGACTGGTAGAATCGCGGTATGCCGCGCCCCGCTTTCCTCGTAGGTTGCCTCGCGGTCGGACTTGCGTCCACGACGCATGCCCAAGGAATCGCGGTATCCGTGGACGGGACCCCGGTGCCGTTGCCCGGAAAAGGGGTCGTCCGCGCCACCGGCGGCTCGTTTCTGGTGCCCCTCCGCGGCATTCTCGAATCCTTGGGCGCCACCGTGCGCTTCGAGTCGTCGACGAGGACCATCACTGCGGTCCGGGGCGAAACCACGGTGGTGTTGCGCCTGGGCGACGCGATCGGGCATGTCAACCAAACACCCACTCCGCTCCAGGTTCCGGCCCAGTCCATCGACGGGGCAACGATGGTTCCGCTGCGGTTCGTGGCGGAGGCCCTCGGCGCCAGCGTGAAATGGGATGCCCCCGCGCGCACCATCCGTATCGCCACCGCCAAACCGGTCGCACCCGCCGCCGGAGGCGGAACGATTTCCGTGGCCCCGCCGGTCGTTCCCGGCCCGGTGGCCGGCACGGTCGCGTCGGTGGACGCCGCCGGGGGCGTGGTTTCGATTCGGACCGCCGCGCCCGAACCCGAGCGCATCGCGTTGGCGCCCGAGGGGGTGGTATTGGTCGCGCCGGTCGGTGGAGACGCCGTGCGGCGGGACCTTTCCGCCCTGCGTCCCGGAGACCAAATCCTGGTCAAGGCGCGCGATGCGCAGGGACGCGCGTTGGTGGTCGAAGCGGCCTATGCCGAAACCACCGGCGCGGTGGCGGGTGTCGATGCCACTCCCGACGGCGTGCGCGTCGTGCTCGAGGGCGGTGCGACGATCGATTTGCCGAAGACGCTTCCCGCATCCCGGCGCGATCCCGTCTCCAAACTCGTTGCCCCGTCGTCGGTAACCGAAATCCGCAAAGGCGACACCGTGGTGGTGCGCACCAGCCCTGTCGATTCGCGGCCCACCGAACTCGCGATCGCGGCCGCGCCGCCTCCGGTTCCCGCGGCCCCTCCCGCTCCGGTCGCGGTGGAGGTCGCCAAAGTCACGCACTCTTCCACGAGCCGATGGCTGCGGGCGGGCGAGACCCTGACCATTTTCGTGGAGGGAACGCCCAAGGCGGGGGGCATGGCGCGGGTTCCCGGCCTTCCGGGGGCGGATGCCCTTTCCCTTGTCGAATCCGCTCCGGGCAAGTACACGGCAACCGTGGCGGTCGCGCCGGGCATCGTGGCCCGCGATCTCGTGCCGGTGGCGGTGTTGACCGTGGACAAGGTGCAATCGCGGCCCGTCGCCGCAGCCGAACCGTTCTCGGTCGACACCGCGGTGCCCGCCTTCGGCACATGGGCTCCGGTCGACGGCGCCGAGACCACCGACGTTCGGCCCAATGTGACGGGAACCTACACCGACGCGGGTTCGGGGGTGGACGCGCGAAGGGTACGGTTCCGGGTGGACGGCAAGGAGGTTTCGACCCAAGCCACCGTCGCCGACAGTTTCCTCGCCTGGCGGCCCGCCACCGATCTGGCGCCGGGGCGCCATACGGTCGAGGTCGAATTGGTCGATGTTGCCGGCAACCTGGCCTCGCGCTCGTTTTCGTTCCTGGTCAAGGAACGTTTGCCCATCCGAACGTTCACGGTCAAACCCGACGACCGCCCGATCGATTTCGGCGACATCCTGACGTTCGTGGTCGAAGGGGCGCCCGATGCCCGAACGGCCACGGTATCTATCGGCGAAAAGACCACGGTGACATTGCGCGAAGGGTCGCCGGGCACGTATGTCGGCACCTACACGGTGCGCCGCGAAGATCATTTCACCGGGGCGGTGGTCCTCGCCAAGGTGGTGCTCCCGGATGGTCGGGAGATGACGGTTCCGTGCGACAAGCGGCTCGTCTTCACCGCCGGAGCCCCCGACGCGCCGACGATCGAGCTCCCGCAGGAGGGCGCCGTCGTCGGAAACAGCGTCGTCCTCTCCGGGCGGGCCCGGCCCAACGCGACCATTCGAATCGCGGTGCGCTGGCAGGGCCGCAAGCGTGGGGTGGTCGGTGCCTCGGGTGCGTTTCCCGAAACCGTCGTGGTTGCGGACGCCAAGGGGAGGTGGGCCACCGAACCCATTCCGCTCCGTTTGCCGCGCGAGGTGCAAGGCCCCGTGTTCGTCGCCGACGTGGTGGCGGTGGGCACCGGTGGACACGCGTCGCCCCTCGCGACGGTCCGCTTCAA
>JBJTRZ010000306.1:0-1733 GCA_046076415.1 Armatimonadota bacterium | reverse complement strand
CTCGTCGAGCGGGGCGAGCTCCGTGCCATTTGCGGCCAACCGTGCCGACACCTCCACCACCGGCCCGTGCCACGGTTCGGGCAGCACCGGTGCGATGGCGAACAGATCGGGACGTTGCTGATGGCCGATACGGGGCAGATCCCCGAATCCCCGCGTGGTCCACAGCACCGGCGCAGCGGTGGTGCGGGTCAGCAACGCGTTCGTGCCGCGCGTGGTGGCGAGGCGCATGCGGCAGGGGGGAAGGGGTTTTCCGAGCGGGGTACCCGTGACCACATGGGCGGCCACCACCGGGGCTTCGAGTCCGGTGGGGACGCTGGCGACGTCGCCGTCCGGGGTGCGCTCGCGCAGGACTCCGCTGGAGAGCACCTTGGCGCGGTGGAGCGTGCCGTCGGGGGCCACCGCGAGGCAGTCGGTGAACGTTCCTCCGGTGTCGACATGGATCCGCCACGGGCGGGGAGTGGGATCGTGCGCGCCGCCGGCCATACCCGGACAGGATACCGCCGCCGGATCAGTCCGCCGCGAGCCGAAACCCGATCGTCGCGTCCGCGTCGCCGGGAACGAACCAGGTCCGGGAGACGCACCGGAAGTGGAGGGGATCCCAAAGCGCCCAGGACCCGCCCCGCATCACGCGGAAACGTCCCGTGGCCGGGCCGCGGGGATCGCGCGCCACGCGGGTCGCGGCGGGGTACGGGCCGTGCCAATCGGCGCACCACTGTGCCACGTTTCCCACCAGATCCGACACCCCCCAACGGTTGACATGCCGCCGATCCAGCCGGTCCACCGCCGCCGTGCGTCCGGCATCCCCGACCCGGCGCGCCGAACACCAAAGTCGGGTCGGGTCCCACGCGGCGCCCCATGGAAACACCGCATCGCCGCCACCGGAGCGCGCGCACCATTCCCATTCGGCCTCGGTCGGCAGACGCAGGGTGGTACCAGTGGATCGGGAAGCCCATCGCGCGAACGCGACGGCTTCGTCCCACCGCACCCGCACCATGGGATGCGCATCGACCCAGCCCCAGTCCGGTGCCGCCGGCATCCGAAGGCCCTCATGGGCCGCCACGTAGTTTCGCCAAAGACCGACCGTCACCGGCGTGGCCCCCATCCTGAACGCGGAAACGGCGACCGGGTGGGCCGGCGCCTCGGTGGCGAACATTCCGGGAGCGGTGCGCGGCGCGGGAGGACGGTCGTTTCCCCGGCGGAACCGGCCCGCCGGAATCGGCCGCATCGCGGCGACGTACGCGTCGATCGGGGTCGACATCGGGGGATCAGTGCCCAGCCGCACGGCCCGCAACCCGTCGCGCCGCGGTGCCCTCGGCGATCCCCGATACCCCATCGACCCGGTTTGTCCATGCCGAAGTCCGCCGGTTCCGGAGGCGTGGTGCGCGATTGGTCGACGTTGTTGCGGTCATTTCGTTTCCCGGTCCGCCGGTCCGGGCTCGGCAAGCACGCGGTGGTTGTCGACGATGCGCCGGGTGAGGCGGATGCCGTCGAAGTGCTCGAGCAGAGGCAGGATGATTTTGCGCGATGACCCGGTGGCGTCCCGCAACGAGCCCACCGTGATGCCTTCCTCGGTGGCGGCAAGGCGGCGCACCGCGTCCTCGGCCGTCCGGTACGCCGCGATGCCTATCCACAAATCGTCGCCGAACCGCGCCACCCTCCCCTCGTCGGCGAGCACCACCGCAAGCATCCGCTGCGGAAATCGATGCCGCGCGAGGCCCTGCGAACGCCGATCA
>JBJTRZ010000305.1:0-8781 GCA_046076415.1 Armatimonadota bacterium | reverse complement strand
CCCGATGCCCTTGCGGGACTTCGCCAAATGGCAAATCCATTTGTTCGTGCCGGCGTTCCTGTTCGACCGGGTGATGGGAACCGACCTGTCGTGGTCGGCCATGAGCCGGATCGTGGTGGCCATCCTTTCGATCAAGGCGATACTCGGCGTACTGGTCTACGGTTTCCTTCGCTGGCGTTCGGTGCCCCAGCGCACCTTGGCGCCGGTGCTATTGGCGACGGTGGTTTTCAACGCGGGCAACTTTGGTATTCCCGTGGCCGAACGCGCGTTCGGACACGCCGGCGGCGCCGTCGAGGCCTTGGTGGTTATGGCCTCCAACCTGTCGCTTTGGGGAATCGGATACGCGCTTAGTTCGGCGATCAACGGGGGTGGATGGAGCGGGGTCCTCGCTTATTTCCGACTCCCAATGGTGTATGTTCTGGCGATCGCGTTGCTGTTGCGGGGTGCGGGAATTCGTTTGCCCGAACCGATCGCCTACGCGGCCCATGGATTGGCGGAGGCGCTGGTTCCGCTTGCACTCATCACCCTGGGTGCGCAACTGGCCAGCCAAGGTCGACGACCCAATTGGCGATTGGTGGGCCCGGTGGTTGTGGTCAAACTGCTCGCCATGCCGGCCGTCGCCGCGATCGTGGTCGTGGCGCTGGGCCTCTGGCCATGGCCGGGAGCCCAATTGATCGTCGCCGCCGCGGGTCCCACCGCCGTCAACACGCTGTTGCTGGCCATGGAGCAGGACGCCGATGTCGAACTTTCCGCCGACTGCGTTTTTTGGAGCACTGTGTTCGCCGCCGCGACCGTAACCATCGTGCTTGCGCTGGTGCGCCATCAAGGAGGCGTCCCTCCGCTTCCCGCGACGGGTCCGTGATAGGATTCCGCGTGACCAAGGTCAAGATCTGCGGGCTGGTTCGTCGGGAGGATGTCGCCTGCGCGGTCGAAAGCGGCGCCGACGCCCTAGGCTTCATCGCGGTTTCCGAGAGCAAGCGCCATGTGACACCCGATCAGGTGACCGAATTGCTGGATCTTGTTCCGCCGTTCGTTCCGACGATTTCGGTCGCGCTCGATGAAGCGACCGCACTGCGGTACCGGGTCACCCACCACCAACTGTATTCACCACCCGAGTCTTCCCCTTTCCGGCCGTTGCTGCGCGTGTTTCGTCTTCGCAACGACGACTCCGCACGCGATGCCTTGGCCTGGACCGGGCCGATCCTGATCGACGCGTGGGTGGACGGGGTCCTTGGCGGAAGCGGAAAAACGGTGGATTGGGCGCTCGCCCGACGCGTGGTCGCCGCGCACCCTTATCCCGTGGTACTGGCGGGTGGTCTCGACCCCGAAAACGTCGTCGAGGCGATCCGCACGGTTCGTCCGTACGCCGTGGATGTCTCGAGCGGGGTGGAATCGTCCCCCGGGGTGAAGGATTCCGGCAAGATCCGCGACTTCATCGCGAACGCGAAATCCGCGTTACTTCCCTGATCCAACACCCGGATCCCCGGTGGGTGGCGGAGCACCGTTCGACGGTGGATTAGCGTCCGGCAGGGGCGGAAGGAACGACGGTGGGCCTTCCTCCTCCGGGTCCACGACGGGTGGACCTTCCTTCTGCGGCTTCACGTTTCGCGTATCCCGGTCGGGAAATGCGAGGAGGTAGTCCGCGGCTCCTCGCGCCACGCAGTCGGCGATCGTGCGCTGCACCGCGGGGTCCCGCAACGCCGCCGCATCTCGGGAATTGGTGAGGAATCCGGTTTCCACCAGCACACCGGCCGCCGCCGAGGTCCGCAGCACCGCGAATCCATTGCGGTAGATCGTGCCGTCGGATTGCGGTTTGAGCACACGGATCCGTCCCAAATCCCTCCGCAAGCTGTCGGTGATCCATTCCGCAAGTTCGCGGCAGGGTCCCGAATCCTTGTGGAAATACACGATCGCCCCGTTGGCCGACCGATTTCCTGGTGCGGAGTTGCAGTGGATGGACAGGAACAAGTCGGCCGCCGCCCGATTGGCAATCGGTCCTCGTTGCGACAGACCCGGATCGGAATCCGAATCGCGCGTGACCACCACGTTCGCACCGAGCCGCTCGAGCGCCTCCACCAAATACCGTCCCATCGCAAGCGTGTGATGGCGCTCCCAATTCCCGTCGACGCCACGGGCACCGGGGCTCCCGCCTCCTCCATGTCCGGGATCGACGGCGATCGTCTTTCCCGCGAGCGGGGCCTCGCCGGACCGATCACCCGTCAGCGGCGAAACGTGGATGGAGAGGCCGGACTTGGGATCGAGGCGCACCGTGAATCGCGATGGTTCGGCGACTTCCAGCATCACCCTGGAGCCCCGTTCGCCCGACGGCTCCAGCCGCGCCGATCGGACGAGAGGATGGGTCGGAACCGGGGCACCAACGACGGCCTCCGGAGACACCGTGGTGGTTGGTAGATCGATGGCGATGCGGCCATCGGCGATTCGGGGCACCACGGGGGGCAATCCGTTGGTGGCGAGCCGCATTTCAAAACGCGTGGGATCCGAGCCCCAAGCGATGCGCCGAAGGTTGGATTTCCCGGGACGGACCGCCTCGGGAGCGACGATCAACGACAATCCCCCAACGGGGGTACCCGGGAGGATGCGTTCCGGTAGATTAACGCCAATTTCGCGGAATCGATCGCCGAGTTCGATGCCGAGAGCCACCCGCAGCCTCGAAGCGTCGGTCCGGACCGAGTACTTTTCGGCGCTTTCGGTTTCCAGCACCAAACGCGCCGTCGTTTCGTCGAATTGCCCCATTCGCGACGCGGCGACCCCCGGGAGGCGGAAGCCAGGTTGGCGAGGAACGTCTCCAAGGGCCGCCATGGGAAAATCGACCACCACGCGGCCCGGGTCGCGTTCAATCGTCATCCGCGGCGTCACCGGCAGGCTCGAACGCACCTCCACGGCACCGTCGACGATGGCGGCGGATTCGATGACGGCGAGTACGCGACCTTCCCGTGTTGCAGGGTCCCACGCGAAAACTCCTCCCAGCGCATCCACGGCCTCTTTGCAAGCGACAAACAATCCGTTGCGCCCCGCCGGTCCCTTGCGCGCAGGAAGGACCACGGATCGCCGTCCGTCGCGAGGCTTCAAAGTCACCGTACGCTCCTCGATATCGGCCGTTGCATCCACGCCCAGGCCGCGCAGCATTTCGGGAGCGATGCACACCACCCCATCGCCGGCATCCACGAACGGAATCCGCGTGGCGGAGGGCGCCGCAACGGTGGATCCGGGAATAAGAATCCGAGGAACGGCGGCGCGGGCCAAGCCGGAGCGGGCGTCATTGCCTCGGCTCGGCAAGCCGCGACCCGGTCGAACGGAGGGGTTGCGGTCGCCGCTTTGGGCGATCGCCGAACCACCGACCAGCATCGCGAAAAACACGCACCCACGTATGCACAAGCGCCAACCGGTCGAGACACCGCGGGGCGGCTTCGGCCTAGAAACGGATCCCGACGGGTTCGCTCCATCTCCGCGCATGCCACAGCATAGCACCCAACGGGGAAACTGGGAAAGGCAGGGATGGGAAATGAAAACGGGACCGATCCGCTTGGATCGGCCCCGATTGCAGTGGAGGCGCGGGGACTCGAACCCCGGTCCGAAGCCAGCATGGTGCAGGCGTCTACGAGCGTGTCCCAAGATTTGAATTTCCCGGCGGGGCCGCCCTCGGGCAGGCTGCCATCGCCGGTGATCGCGATTCGTTTCCCCCGGTGGTGCGCGCGTTACACCGATGGGTAGCGGAGATTGATCACGCCCGTCCGGCTCCCCTCCGCAAGGAACCGTCCGGACGGCCTAACCTAGGTTAGGCAAGCGCGAGAACAGAGTTGTTCCGCGCGGTAGCGAAGTTGTTTTTCGCGTTTGTTTTTTCGCCGGTTTTAACGAGGCCTCCGGCGCCTCGGCTCGCAACCTGTCCGAACTGCACCCCGTCTACTCCAATCGCCCCCGGGATACGCATCCATTGTATCACTGTCGCACGCTCCGGCAAACCGCGTCACGCAAGGCATCCGCGCACCGACTCCTCGGCGAATTCCCGGGCGAACGACTCCTCGGACGCGGTCGTGGCGATCGGATCGTCGTGCCATTCCTCGGGAACCGGGAGATCCGCAGCCCGAAGCGCCGCCATGGCCCACAAACGTTCCACGGTCGGGAGATGGTAGCCCCCTCCTCCCGTAATGACCGTCGGGAGTCCGCGGGATCGCTCCAGCAGCCAATCGACCGCCCGCAGCCAACCGCGGCTCGAGAGGCGAAGGTGCGCGAGGGGATCGCTCGCGTGCGCATCCGCCCCGAGTTGCAGCACGAATCCTTCCGGTTGGAAGCGCTCCAGAAGCACCGGAACCACGGACTCGAAGGCCCACCACCAAACCGCGTCCCCCGTGTGCGGCGCCAAAGGAATGTTGCGCAGCGATTCCTCGGCTCCGGGGCCTCCCCGGTCACGCGCATCGCCGGTGCCGGGAAAGAGCCAACGTCCCGATTCGTGGATCGACAACGTGAGAACGCGCGGGTCGTCGCGAAAACAGACCTCCACGCCATCGCCATGGTGCACGTCTATGTCGATGTACGCGACTCGGGCGCACCCGCCGTCGAGCAAGGTTCGCACGCCAAGCGCCAAGTCGTTGTAGATGCAGAACCCGCTGGCATGATCGGGGAACGCGTGGTGCAGGCCGCCCGAGAAATTGATGGCCCGGTAGGGTTCCCCGTGCAGGGCGTCCAACGCCGCCGATACGGTCGCGCCGCAGTAGAGGGCGCCCGCCTCGTGCATTCCGTCGAACGCGGGCGTGTCTCCGGGCCCGATTCCCCAGCGCCGCACGTCCGACCGATCTCCACCCGAAGCGCGGCGAATCGCATCCACATACGGCGCCGAATGGACGGTGGACAAAACGTCGTCGCTTGCCGGCCGGGGTGCTCGCAACACCAGCCCCTCCCCGAGGGCGCCCGCCTGCGCCAGACGGTCCACCACCTTCGCCAAACGCCGCTGTTGCAGCGGATGCGCGGTGCCCAGATCGTAGGACAGGAAGGCGGGGGAATGGTAGATGGGAACAGCGGGTCGCATGAACCATCGTACCTTCACCGCTCTATGGCGCGAACGGGTACACTTCCCCATGGTCGAATCCGAGAACAGCTACGATATCGCCCAGCGCCAACTGGCCCGGGTCGCCGAGATCACGCAACTTCCCGAGGACATCCATCAGGTCCTGCGCACGCCCAAGCGTGAATTGACCGTGCATTTCCCGGTCAACATGCGCGACGGATCGGTGCGCATGTTCACCGGGTACCGGGTGCACCACAACCTGACGCGCGGTCCGGCGAAAGGCGGAATTCGCTACCACCCCGCCACCGACATCGACGAAGTCCGCGCCTTGGCATTCTGGATGACCATCAAGTGCGCGGTGGTGAACATTCCGTTCGGCGGGGCGAAAGGCGGCGTGGTCTGCGATCCGCGCGAACTGGACCGCACCGAGCTCGAGGATCTCACCCGCCGCTACACCACGGAAATCGCCATTCTTCTGGGCCCGGACAAGGACATACCCGCGCCGGACATGGGCACGGATGGCCAGGTGATGGCGTGGTTGCTCGACACCTACTCGATGCTTCGCGGGACCACCGTTCCTTCCGTGGTCACCGGCAAGCCGATCGCCGTGGGCGGCAGCGAAGGGCGCATCGAGGCGACGGGACGCGGTGTCATCACCGTCACGCGCGAGGTGCTCCGCACCTTGGGCATGCAGCTTCCCGGCTCCCGAGTGGCCGTGCAGGGTTTCGGCAACGTGGGTGCGACCGCGGCGCTGCTCGCCCATCTGAGCGGCGCCAAAGTGCAGGCGGTATCGGATGTCCAGGGCGCGATCCACAACGCCAACGGCATCGACATCGTCGCGCTCCAAGCCCACGTGCGCCGCACCGGCACGGTCCTCGGCTACCCCGACGCGGATCCGTTGCCGGCGGCCGATCTGCTGACGCTCCCCGTGGACGTGCTGATCCCAGCCGCGTTGCAGAATCAAATCACCGCGGAGAATGCGGGACGCATTTCCGCCAAGGTTGTCGTCGAGGGTGCGAACGGCCCGACGACGCCCGAGGCGGATGCCATTCTGAGGGCGAAGGGAACCACCGTCGTGCCGGACGTCCTGGCGAATGCGGGCGGCGTGACGGTTTCCTATTTCGAGTGGGTCCAAGGGCTCCAAGCGTTCTTCTGGACGGAATCCGAGGTCAACTCGCGTCTGGAGCAGATCATGGTCCGAGCCTTCCAACAGGTTTCGAAGGCGGCCAAGGACCACGACACGGACCTGCGAATGGGGGCCTACATCGTTGGAGTAGGGCGGGTGGCCGAAGCGATTCGGGCGCTGGGCATCTTCCCCTGATACCCGGTACCATCGCGCCGTGATTCCCCTGTTCGCCACCCTCGCCCTCGTCCAGTTCTCGGTTGTCCCTGTCCCGCTGGCGGGTCCCCCCGCGCGATCGGGTGCCGCGGTTCCGCAATCGATGCCGAGGCCGGAGGACGACGCAAAGGCGCTGGCCCGAAAGGCGCCGGCGGCGGCACGTTGGCCCAACGCGCAAAAGGCGACGTTGCTCGACCTCGCCGACATCGTGGTCCGCCCCGATGGCACCGCACGTACCGTCACGCGGCAGGCGATCAAAGTCTTCACAGCGCTGGGGCGCGAGCAGGAGAGCGAGGTCCGCATCCCCTACAACGGCGCCTTCGAGACGGTCCGATTGATTCGGGCCCGCACCATCCGGCCCGATGGAAGCGTGCTCGAAGTCAAGCCGGCCGACGTGCGTCGAGGTAGTGCGGGCGAGTACGACGATGCACGCTCGTTGTCTATTTCCATGCCCGGAGTTCAGCCGGGATGCATCATCGACTACGAGTACGTGACGGACCAGCGCGCGTCCCAGATGCCCGGCGCATTCTGGACCCAATGGTATTTCCAAGGCGGCACCGATCCGGTCCTCTACACCCGGCTCCGCATCACAAGTCCGAAATCGCTGCCCTTGCGTCGCCGGATCCGCAACACCCAAGTCGAGCCCACGGAACGCACCTCCGCGGACGGCAAATCGATTGTCCGTACCTGGGAACAGCGCAATGTCGCCGCGTTCGAGATCGAACCGATGATGCCCGACGCGGAAGGGCTCCTCCCGAAGTTGACCGTCTCCACGGTGGCCGACTGGCGGGACGTCGGCACTTGGTACGCACGCCTCGCGCAAGGGCGTGCAGCCGCGACACCCGCGATCCGTGCCCTCGCCGGCCGTCTCGTTGCTGGCAAACGGTCTCCGGAGGACAAGGCGCGCGCGATTTTCCGACACGTTCAAGAGAAAACGCGCTACGTCGCGATCGAACTTGGAATCTCCGCCTACCAACCGCGCCCGGCGGAACGCACGATTCGCAATGAGTACGGGGATTGCAAGGATATGGCGACGCTCCTCGTGGCGCTGCTCCGCGCTGCCGGAGTTCCCGCGTGGCCGGTGCTGCTCGAGGCGGGGTCGGACGGCTCGCCGTCGCAGGAACTCCCCTCCCCATCGGCGTTCAATCACGCGATCTGCCTTGCCGAAGTCGACGGCCGGAAGGTTTGGTTGGACGCGACGGCGCAGGTTTGTCCGTGGGGAGTGGTCCCGGGTGCCGATCGCGGATGCGAGGTATTGGTCATTCGCGACGACGGGGCGGTGTGGGATCGGATTCCCGAAGGACACCCCGCCGACGAGGATGTGTCGGTGGACGCCCGCCTCAAACTCGCGGCGGACGGTTCCGCCCGCGGCACCGTCGTGGTCGAGGCGACCGGCGACACCGCCATGGGCCTGCGCCTCGCGCATCGGATGGCGACCCGCGATCGATTGAAACCGTTGGTGGAGTCGCTGCTGTCGACGATGGGATCGAACCCTCGGATACTGTCGACCAAACTTCCATCCGCCACGGATCTCGATTCCCCGATGCGCATCGAGGCGGAGGTGGAACTGCCGACCTACGCGGCGCTGAGCGGAAATCTCCTATTGCTCAAAGCTCGCCCGGATCAGGCCGCGGGCTCCGTTGGGTCCCCGCTCGATAATCGGGAACGCGTCCATCCCGTGCATCAAGGGCAGTCTCGCCGACAAACAGGTCGTTTGCGATTGTCGCTGCCCGAGGGATGCACGGTGCTCAGCCAACCGGGTCCGGTCGCACTCGAAGGTCCGATCGGATCGTTCCTGCGCACCGTGGAGGTCGCGAACGGATCGATCGATCTCCGTGTGGTCAACGAGGACCGAAAAGGCACGGTTCCCGCCTCCCAGTCCGGAGCGGTCCGTTCCTACCTGTCGGGTTTCCTCAAAGCATTTTCCGAAACCATCGTCCTCAAACTCGGGCCGTAGCCGTTTGTCACGCGCGGCGCTCCGGCGACGTTACCGTGCATGGAGGTGCATGAAACCATGAACCGATTGCCAGCCTTCCTCGCCCTCGCCCTTGGACTGACCATCGCAGGCGATGCCGCCGCCCAATCGCGGGATAGGGAATCCCGAGGGCAAGGGGGCGACCGTCCGCGGACCCGGGAAGATCGTCCCCGCGAGGAACGCTCCCGCGACGAACGACCGCGCGAGGTTCCGCAGCGCGTGCCGGAACGACGCGACCCTGGCTTCCCCTCCTCCGAAGGGCGCCGCGATGTACCGCCACCCCGCCGCCCCGAACCGCCATCCTCCCCTGAACGGGGGGAGCGCTTCCCCGTGGGCATCCCGGGACGCACCCCGGAGCGAGGCGGTTCCCAACCCGAAGGTCCCTTCCCCATCCCCGGGGGGTCGAGGCCCTCGCGTGGCGGGGAGCCCGATGGCCCGCGCGGC
>JBJTRZ010000304.1:0-2100 GCA_046076415.1 Armatimonadota bacterium | reverse complement strand
GGTGTTTGCGTGCGGAGTGGCTACTTGGCTTTCGACGCGGCGTCGATGGCGGCTTCGAACTGCGCGGCGGACTGTCCGCACACCAGCACCTTCACGACCTTGCCGGATTTGGAAAACACGTAGGTGCGCGGGATGGCGATGTCGCCGGAGAACTTGGGTTCGAGCCAGCGCAGGTAGCCCGGATCGAAATCCGTGCCGGATTTGTTGATCAACGTGGACGTCGACACTCCCTTTTGCGCCAGGAATTCCGAGGCGGCCTTGGTGTCGGCGGCATCGTCGAACGCCAGGGTCACGAGCGTGACCTGCTTCGATTTCGCCGATGCGACGAGCTCGGGAAATTCGGCCTTGCACGGGCCGCACCAGGTCGCCCAGAAGTTGAGCACGACGACCTTGCCTTTGTGTCGCGCGATTTCCCTTTTGAGTCCGGAGGCGTCCACGGGCACGAGCTTCGGTCCGGCGAACGGGGCGGGGGCGAGGGCGCCGAGGGCAAGCAGCGCGATCAACGGGTGAATCATCGGTCTGTCTCCAGATCTTGGGAAATTGCCACGCGGTCGGCGTGGCGCGCGAGCAATGCAAGGAATGCGGTTTCCTCGGCGCTTTGGTCGGGGAGCACGGCGTTGCGCGCACGCACCGCCGCGTTGGTTTCGGCGACGACCTCGCGCAGATGGTCGAGGTAGGGGGGAAGTTCCGAACCGTAGGCCGGCAGGAAGTGGACGACCAGGCTCTGGTCGTGGCATTCCACGGGTGGTTTGAGGGCATGGGGGAGGCGGTTGTAGACGCCGTCGAACTCGGCGGCCCATTCGGGATCGACCGGATCGGCGAGCTGAATGCGGAAACCAAAGGATTCCGGATAGCGGTCGTCGGCGACCAACGCGTCGGCGTCTATGTGCAGCATTCGATTGGTGGAAATGGTGCGGGGCATCGACCCAATGTACCAATCGCGTCGCCGGCGGGTTCCCGAAACCTTGTTGGTTCTTTCCAGAATTGAACTCAATATTGAATAAGTAAAACTTGGATTTGAAATGCGAGAAGGAATGGTGTAGTTTGACGATGTGCCCCGCGCCGTGACCCACTGTCCCTCCTGCGACGAGTCGCTTCGTGTCGCCGCGTGGCGATGCCCCGCGTGCGCCCTTCGCATCGAAGGCGACTTCGTTCCCAGCCCGCTCGCCCGCCTCTCCGACGAGCATCAGGGGTTCCTCGTGTCGTTCGTGCGTTGCCGGGGTGTGTTGCGCGATCTCGAACAGGAACTCGGGCTTTCGTATCCGACGGTTCGGGCGAGGCTCGATGCGGCGGTGTCCGCGCTCGAGGAGGTGCTCCGGCCCCCCGCTCCCGAAGCGCTCGCGCGGCGCGAGGTGCTTGAAGCGGTCGCCGCGGGCGAACTTGATCCGGAGTCGGCGGCGCGGAGATTGCGCGGCCGCTAGTGCGCCCCGGTTCCGCGGGCTTTGGGGAAAGGAAATTGCCATGGCGAGCGAAGAGAATTTGATGGTCCTGAAGATGCTTCAGGAAGGGCGGATCACCGCGGAACAGGCCGCGGCCCTGCTGCAGGCGATTGATTCCGCGCCCGCGGCGGGATCGGTGCCGGCGTCCGGTGCTCCGCCCGTCGACGTTCCACCGCCTCCCATCGAAACCCCGTTGCCCGCCGACGATTTCCAGTCCGAGGCGGTCGCCCGGGCCCGCGCGCGCATCGCCGCGGCCCGGGAGCGCGTCGCGGGGGTTCAGGAGAAGTTGGCCGCCGCCGAGGAACGCATCGATGCGGCGGAGGCGTCGCCCAATCCGATCGCCGGCCTCGCCGATGCCCTGCGGGACGTTCCGGGCGTACGGTCGGTCGTGGATGCGCTCAAAGGCATCGAACCGGGTCGAATCGCGGCGGATGCCCGAAGGCAGGCGCGTCGCCTTGGAAAGACCGTTCGCGACTCGCTCGAAGCGTTGCCCGCCGAATTGGGCCGTTTCGACGGGGCGGGCGAACCCGTGCTGCGGGAGCCCCGCGAGGTGGTGGCGTCGGTGGCGCCCGGGCAGACCGTTCGCCTCCGCAATCCGTTCGGGTCCGTGGACGTTTCCGGAGGGCAGATTCCGGATGTGCGCGTTGCCGCGACCATCGCG
>JBJTRZ010000303.1:0-3045 GCA_046076415.1 Armatimonadota bacterium | reverse complement strand
CTTCAACCACGGGAGCGTATAATGGCCTACACCAATGAGAGCCCTACGTCGCACGCCGCAACCTTGGAGTTGGCGCCCTTTGGAGAAGGTGAACGGCGACGGAATTCCATATCATCGCGAAGCGGTGGTCGATCGCCAGATTCGTCAACTTTGCGCGTTTCCGGTTTGGCGGCGCGACAAAGAGTTGCGTTTACGTGGACCTTTGCAAACCTTCAAGGCCGAGACCTTGGTTTTCGCCGCACGGGAAGCGATTCGATGCGGCGACGACGAGTTGGCGTGGCATATCGCGCAGACCATTGCCGAAACGCTCGCTTCCCACATCGCTCGGACCGTGCGGCGCTCGGGGGTTCCCGAACGCGACGTCGACGACGTGGTCGCGGACGTTTTCATGCGCTTCTACACGGCCATTCGCGAGCCCGGATCCGTCCAGGACTTCATGGAGGTCCGCGTCTGGTTTGTCTTGGCGCAGAAGGCGCGATCCGAAGCCAGGAAATGGATGCGCGACAATGGTCTCGACCGGGTCGAGTCGGACACCCGCGACTCGGATGGCGTGGAAACGGCGATCACGCGACTGGTGGACTCGGTCGACCTGCAGGATCTCGTGGTGATTCGCGATCTTGCCGATCGCATGGGGCGCAAGTACGGAAAGCTTTGGCGCTTGCTCACCGAAACCGATCTGAAAATCGAGTCGAACGATCCCACGGAGCCCACGATATCCAGAGAACTCGGAGTCACCCCACGGACGGTACGCAATTGGATCCGCAAACTGAAAGATGATTTGGAAGGTGAATTACATGGCTGATACCACAGGGAAAGGCAATTCGCGGATCGACCGTCGCAGGGCGAACGACGCGGCCGAGGTGGAGCAGTTGTTCAATGCGGCGATGCACCTCGAGGCCGTGCTCAACCCCTTGCATCCCGATGACTCCGCTCGTTTCGCCCGCATCGCCGCGGATGTTGCGCTGAAATTGGGTGCCCCGCAAGCCACCACTTCGATCACGAAATCCGGGGAGCGACCATTTGGAACGCTGGGCGATCTGGTGCGTGATCGGAAATCCGATATCGGATCGGTGGCGACGGCGGTGGGACTTCCACGTACGGTTTTGATTCGTCTTGGAAGGGGCTTGATCGATATCGAGTCGGTTCCCGCGAAGGTTTTTGAATTCCTTGCCGTGGAACTCAGGACCAGCGCCGAGGCGATCGTGGACTTGTTGTCGGGATCGCCGCGCCTCGCGCCGCAGGCGAATTTCCTCGCGATGGAGGCACCGCGAACGCCGCGATCCCAAACGTTTCAAGACGCGTTGATGTCGGACCGCGAGGTCTCCGACGAAATGTTGCGCGCGTGGCTGCCCGAGGATGGCGTGCCGGAGAACTGATGGGTTTTGCCGGATTGGCGGTCGACGCGGCCCTCGAACTCAGGGACCAACTGCGCGTCGGGCCATTCGAGGTCGCCTCCGACGATTGCCTGCTCGAGGCCTTCCGACTGCGCGGGTACCGCGTGGAGGAGCTTGCCGGGTCGGACCCATTGCTCGCCGGTGCCGAGGGCGTGTTGGATCGCGAGGCGGCCACCGTATGGGTGAGATCCGACCTGGATCCGTCGGAACGGCGCTTCGTGCTCGCCCACGAGTTGGGCCATCTCATGGTGCACGGCGCATGGCGGGACCACCTCGACGAGCCCGCGGTCGAGGCATCGTCCACCTTCCTGCTGGGGTACAGTCCGGCCGAGCGACGGGAGCGCGATGCCAACGGGTTTGCATCCTGCTTCATGGCGCCGCGCGAATTGGCTCTGCGCGCGATCGCGGAGGAAGGTTCGGCGGAGCGCGCCGCCCTCCGACTGGGAATTCCCCGCCACGCCTTGATCCGGTCCGCTTTGTTGCCGAAACGGGAGGCGGCTACCGGCCGAGACTTCGACGGTCTGGATCCTTCGCAGCACGCGGCCGCCACCGCCGAATCCGGTCCCATCGTGGTCCATGCGGGGCCGGGCACCGGTAAAACGTCCGCGCTCGTCGGGCGCGTCAAATGGCTGCTCGAACGCGGGTCCACGACGCCGGAACGGATATTGATCCTGACCTTTTCCCGGTCCGCGACGGCAGCGATCGACGTCCGATTGGCTCCGCTGGCGGCGGGGGACGGCGTCCCCATCGCCTCCACGTTCCATGCATATGCGCTGGACCTCATTCGCCGACACGATCCCCGCTACCGAAAATCGCCGCCGTGGATCGCCACGACTTCCGACCTGCGCAGAGCGGCCGCCACGGAATTCGATCGGATCGGTCTGGACCGTCTGGTCCATAAATCCGCGCCTTGGATGGAATTCGCGGATTGGCTTTCGGCACGGGTGGGTGCCGGTGCGCCAACATTGGGGTGGTCGGAAGACGATTGGACCGAATTGGGCCGCTTCCACGTGTGGCTCGACGATTGGAAGCACCGCGCAAATGCGCTTGCCTTCGACGACTTGCTTCCGCGTGCGGTGGCGCTCTTCGATGTTCCCGATGTCGCGGAGGTTGAATCATCGCGATGGGATGCGGTCCTCGTCGACGAAACCCAGGATTTGGATCCTTGGCAATGGCAACTTGCCGAACGGGTCGCGGGCGGCACCGGAGCGGGATTGTGGATGGTGGGGGACCCGAATCAGAGCATTTACGGGTTTCGGGGAGCCGGGCCACCGAATCGGCGCGGCTCCGAAAACGACAGCGCTTGGCAACTTGCCCGCAATTACCGTTCGCTTCCCGGAATTGTCGACGCGGCGGAAGCGTGTTTGGGAACCTCCGGTCGGTGGCGCTCGGTGCGCACGGGGGCGGCGGTGCTGCGCCACGCGTTCGCAGAGGACGACGACGCGCAAACCGAGGGAATCGCGGCAATTGCGGCGCGTGTCGGATCCGAGAAAACCTTCGCGATACTGTGCCGAACGCGCCTGCAGGCCAAACGGTTGGTGGATAGCCTGCGGGATCGTGGGGTCGACGTGACCTCGGATTGCGACGATGCCGGGTGGCTCGAGTTTCCCCAGCTCAAAAATGCCATCGCACGATGGCTTGAAGCCGACGA
>JBJTRZ010000302.1:0-2501 GCA_046076415.1 Armatimonadota bacterium | reverse complement strand
CGCACCTCGGCGAGGCCGAAATCGATGTCCGCCCCGTCTTTGTTGACGTTCCAAACACGCATCGCATGCGCGGCAAGGCGAACCCCGCCCGCACGGGCCTCCACGCCAATTCCGGTCGTCGCCGCCGGTCCCGCTCCGCTGCCGGGGGTCAAGCGATCGAAATCCATCGCCGAACGCAGTTTTGCGATGCCGGCCGTGGCGAAGGGCCGCACGACGGGATCGGCCGCGCGGGCCGAACCCGCGATCGAGAGGTGCAACCCGGCGCCAAACGCCCACACGATGTGTTTCATCCGGAAATCCCCCACGCCTGCGCCGCCTCGTCGCACGCCGCGTCCAGCGCCGGACCGTACGTCTCGCCGAAATGATTCAGGTGGATCAACAAAGGATACAACCAGTGGATCGGCCGGCGACGCGCATAACCGGGGTCGAGCGGCCATTCCCGTTCGTAGTTTCGGACGAAATCCGGGGGAAACCCACCGAAAAGTTCGATATAGGCGATTTCCATTTCCCGCGGAGCATGGTGGACCGCGGGGTCGATCACCGCCACCGCATCGCCGGGCAGCGCGAGGAAATTGCCCGCCCACAAGTCGCCGTGGATCAACGACGGGGGATCGCCCCAGTCCGCGAGCACCGCCGGGAACGCGTCGACGATCCGCATCAGACGCGCCCGACGCGCACCGGACATCCTTCCCGCGCGATCGGCACGCTCCATTTGCGGAAGGATGCGCCGATCCCGGTAAAACTCGGCCCAATCCGCGCACCGACGATTCGGCTGGACCTGGCTCCCCAGAAAGTTGTCGGTGTCCCACCCAAACGACGGTCCCGGGTTGCGATGCACCGACGCAAGATCGCGGGCGAACCCACGGGAGAATCGCTCCGGATTGTCCGGCGGGGCGGTGGAGAGGTACTCAAGCAGCAGGTACTGCGCGTCGACCGCCAGGACCCGTGGAACGCGCGGGCCGCCGGCGGCCCGCAAAGCGTCCAAGCCCGCCGCCTCGAGTGCGTGGAAACCCTCCGGCGCTCCCTCCTTGCGCTTGAGGACCGCGTCGCCCACCGGGGTTCGCACCCGGCGCACATCGCCGACCTGCCCCCCCGCCAAAATCTCGAGTTCGACCCAATCGGCCGGCGACCCGACCGAACTCACCAGCCGTTTTCCCGCCGAAGCGCATCGAGAAAACCCTCGAGGGCACGATCCAGCAGGGCATGCACCTCCTCGAATCGACCGTCGAAATACGGATCGGGCACCTCCGTTGCCGCCGGATCCGGATGGAAATCCAAAACCGGAACCACCTTCGCACGCCCGCCCCCGAGACCCGACACCGCCCGTCGATTCGCCTCGTCCATCGTCAGGATCCAGTCGAAGCGATCCAGATCGGCGCGCTCGATGAGGCGGGCACGAATCGATGCGTGATCGATTCCCCGGGCGTCGAGCACGGCCCGCGTGCCGGAGTGCGGCGGCTTGCCCACATGCCAGTCGCCCGTACCAGCGGAATCGACGAGGATACGGTCCGCGAGGCCCGATTCGGCCACCTTGTGCCGAAGCATGGCCTCGGCCATCGGCGAACGGCAGATATTGCCAAGGCAAACGCAGAGCACCCGGGTCATGGCGCGGTGTCCGCCGCCGCATCGGTGCTCCCGAATTCCTCGGCGGCCAGGGCAAGGACCACGTCTCCGGAGAGCGTGTGGACCTGCACCGACGGATCGCCCCCTTCGCCAAGGGTCTCGCGCAACGCCGCGGACTCGCCGCTCCGGTCGATGCGGCCACCGCCGGGGAGTTCGCCCCGAACCGAACCCGTTCGGGAACGGACCTCGAGCACCCCGGCTCCGTGGCGGGGCAGCAGCAACGACAGGTCTCCGGAAACCGTGTTCATGCCAAGGCGGGTCGCGGGCAGGCACACGCCGGACCAACTGGCGGACCCCGAAACGGTTTCGATGGCGACGGAGTCGACGGGCCCGGCACCGGTCATGGTCGCGTCGCCGGAAACGGTGCGCAATTCGATCGTGGTCCCGACAACGCTGTCCAGAGTGATATCGCCCGACGCGCTGACGGCAACGCAGTTTTCCATCGACGAGGATCCAGCGGAGATGTCGCCGCTCTGGGTCGAGAACGAGGCGGATGCGGCCTCGACCCGCATCACGGCGATGTCGCCGCTGACGGCACGTGCGGTCACGGACCCGCGGATTCCCTGCAGGCGCACATCCCCCGAAGCCGTTTCGACGGCCACATCGCCGACGCTTTCGGCACAATCGACATCGCCGGAGGAGGCCACCGCCACGACTCCGGCGCCAACGCCGCGGACGATGATGTCCCCCGACCCGGAAAGCGCGGAAACCCGCACCCCGACGGTGGGAACGAACACCTTCAGGTCGATGCGGACGCGGCGCGACGCCGGGGGCGCCTGCACCTGCACCACCGGACCGTCGGCGCCCGCCTCCACGTCGACCCGGATCTCGTCCGCGATCAATCGCGCCGCATCCAGTTCCATCCCGTGGATCGCGAT